>CAZPBV010000394.1:0-2577 GCA_964584675.1 uncultured Bdellovibrionales bacterium | reverse complement strand
CATACCGTATAAACTTGTAAGGCACATGCCTCGCAAACATTAATGTGTTCGCCATTGTTTTTCGGCTCCGATGAGAGAATAAGACTGATTTCTCGCTCTGATAACATACTGAAAGCCTTCCCGCTTTTTACTACCGGGAGATGGTGTATGTCATAGTCGCGCATTATGCGTTGAGCTTCTGAGATCGACTGAGAAGCCTCTATGACGACAGGGGTAGGGGTCATGACAGCAACCATCTGAAGAGAGTTTTTCGAGCGGAGGCCGTTTGGGGCACGCTTTTCGTGATTTTCCATAAATATATTAACAGGTTAAGGTTATCTCTAGCGTTGCCGATATCTTAGAGCAGCACAAGATCCTAAACAAAATGCCGCCTTTTCCTATGAATAAAGACGAGACCCTCTTCAAGATTTTAAAGTCCTGCCAGGTCCTCCCGGAACAGGCCGAACCAGGTGTGCTTAAAGACTCAACCACCGGCCCTATTCGTGCTCTGGCCCGCCTTCACCTTTTGGACGAGGCGGTAGCCCTTCGGGCCCTGTCGGAAAAACTTGGCGTGCCTCTCCTGGATACCGAGGATCCATCAGTCGCAGACAATATAGACGTTACCCCATTTATTCCCTCGGTAGATCCAAACTACCTATGGCAGCACAAAATTGTTCCGCTCTATCTGTCGGAAGGGAAAGCTGTAGTCGCATGTGCCAATCCTCTGGACCATGATGCCGTCCAAGGAATGCAGTTTGCCTTGCAATATCCTATTGATCTCATGTTGTCGGAAGAATCAAAGATTCTTCGTGCCATCGCTCACTATTTTCCCAATGCGGGAATGAAATTTGACTTACTGCACGATTTGGAGTCGCCGCAAAGCGTCGAGATAATCCACGGTGCTGCACGCGAAGAAGATCTTGACCATCAAGATATTTCGGCTCCTCCTATCGTACGCCTTTGCAACAAAATTATTTCAGATGCCGTGCGCGAGGATGCCAGCGATATTCACATTGAACCCTTTCCAAACATTCTTGAGGTTCGCTATCGAATTGACGGCTCAATGCAAAACATCATGAGTATTCCGCGACACCTGCAGGGACATATTATTTCGCGCCTAAAAATTCTAGCCGGTATGGACATTGCGGAGCGACGCAAACCCCAAGATGGCCGTATGAGGGTTCGAATTGCCGGAGAGAGTATCGATATGCGCGTTTCGAGCGTGCCAACCGCAGGAGGCGAGAAAATTGTGTTGCGTCTTCTTCGTTCGGCAACCCAAGATTTGACTTTTACTGCTCTTGGGATTCCTGAACAGGTAGCAAACGCATTGGTGCGATCCCTCAACCGATGCGGCAAAATGTTGTTGGTGACGGGGCCAACAGGCTCCGGAAAGACAACAACCCTCTACGCGGCGCTCAGCTACTGTCACAATGGGACCAATAACATTGAGACGGTTGAAGATCCCATCGAATATAGAATTGAGGGTGTCAATCAAATTCAAGTAAATACGAATGCCGGTGTGACTTTCGCTTCTGCGCTGCGGTCGATCTTGCGCCAAGACCCCGATGTTGTCATGATCGGGGAGATCCGCGATAGTGAAACGGCGACAATTGCCATGCAAGCGGCTCAGACCGGCCATCTTGTACTATCAACGTTACATACGAATGATGCCGTCAGCTCAATCTCGCGATTGTCGCACCTTGGGGCGGACCCATTGACCTTATCGGCAAGCCTTGGAGGCATTCTTGCGCAACGGTTAGTGAGACGCCTCTGTCCTCATTGCAAGGGACAAGGTGTAACTGAGAACGACAGCCTGACTCAAGAAATATTGGTCCGTTACAATCTCGAACCCGGTACCCTTTGGTCACCCGTGGGATGCCCACGTTGCCGGGGAATTGGGTATCGGGGCCGAATAGGAATATATAGTTATCTCGAAATTACTCCGCAGATAGCATCCCTCATCGGATCGGGAGCAACCCATGACCAGATTTTGAGAGCCGCGACTCAGGAAGGCTATCAAAGTTTGTCACAAGCTGCCTGCGCGCTTATTACCGCCGGACTCACCACGCTGATGGAAGCAAAAAGTTACCTTCTCTATAACGATGATGTTCCATTTTCCGATGGACCGGCGCGTCAGGAGGATGTGTATTCTCAACCGCAGACCCTCGTCATCATTGACTCCGATGAGAGTTTCGCTGAGAACTTGAGCGCACTTTTTCTCTCTCATAATATGGCTGTTTATGTGGCTGGTGAGATTGCCGACGGGCTCGTTGCGGTTGAGAAATTTTCACCGGATGTTCTCATCTGTGATGCTGATCTTGCCCTCGATCACCCCGAGTTGCAGGCAGTCATACAGTCGCGGGCTGTGGATACGCGAGCTTTGCCGGTTATTGTGTTACGGTCTCTTGACTCGCATTCCTCAGAGAAGGATTTGTGCACACACGGAGTTAATACAATTCTTCCCAAGACGTGCTCATCACGTCATTTGATGCGACGGATTGAGGAGCTATGGAAGGCAAGCCGCGCTTAACGCGAATTACGAATCACGAGCTTGGGAACAAGTGAAATTATGACGACTTAGTAGAGGAAATAGTTCCA
>CAZPBV010000393.1:2130-2604 GCA_964584675.1 uncultured Bdellovibrionales bacterium | reverse complement strand
CAGCCGCGCAATATTTTTGACAGCCTGAACCTCGTTTGATGCAAGAGCCTTAGGAACCGGTATTTCCATGCGAGGGGCCTTTATCTCCTTGGCAGGGTTAACAAAGCCCGCGACTTTCTCGGCCAGCACTCGTCCCATGTGCTTGAGAGTCGCGAGGCGACGGGCGACCGTCGCTGGGGCCTCACCGTGCTGTAACAGGTCATCAATAAAACGCTGCACTGATGAATGATCCCAGTGACGTACGGACAGTTTCTTTGGGTTAGTTAGCCCATGCCACTGGGTTAAGAACTTAACAAAGTGATTAAGATCATTGCGCTTAGCCCGGGCGGTATGGCTGGGGCCGCAGGCATAGTAATTCCTATAGTTTCCAACTACCTCGGTAAAGGGGATATTGAGAATATTGTCAGCGGCTTGCGGCTGAAATAGGAGGGAAGCGCTTTCCTGCCGAGGGGACTTCGCCATACCTCATCATTG
>CAZPBV010000393.1:402-2120 GCA_964584675.1 uncultured Bdellovibrionales bacterium | reverse complement strand
ATATTGAAGCGAATGGAAGCAGCAATTCTTGCCGCTAGCTCGTCTATGGTGAGGAGCATCGAAGATCCTGAAAGTATTGCGGCGTGGCGCAAAGATGATCAAACGGTGGTGACCACCCTTGATATCGAGTCTCAGCGGCTTATTAAGGAGTCGTTGGGACATGACTTAGCAGTTGTATCCGAAGAAGACGAGACAAGCCATCATTTGCTTCAGACATCAGGCCCTCTTTTCGTAGTCGACCCCCTGGATGGGACTTCTAGCTGTCGGCGTTTTATGAGTAATCGAGGGGGGCATATTGGCTTTGGCCCGCTGATAGGATTTGTTGATAACGGCGAGTTGCAGGCAGCCTCTTTCTATCACTTGCCTGAACGAACGCTATTTTCCGCGATTCGAGGTGAAGGATGCTACATGGCCGCGTGTGAATTGCCGCATGGACATGTGCCTGTTCTCCCCGAGATCTCTTCGCGTCAGCGTTTAAAGGTTGAGATTGAGAAAGATATTCATCAGTCAGCCCTGTTGTTTTACCCGGGGAGCGGAGGGGAACTGAAATTTGTTGAATACTTGCGAGCGCATACTCCGATAGAGAACACCTACCGTTTTGGAGGCTTTGCAAATGATTGCATACGACTTGCTCGCGGATTTGAACAGGCGCAGGTTCAATTTGCTGTGCGGGCCTGGGATTTTCCGGCAGTTCTTTTCCCCGTTGAAGCAGGACTGCGAGCAGTAGTGGATCCTAAGGGGAGCTGCACCTCGTTTGAGTCGTGGAAGGTCGCAAGCGCCAATCCGGTCTTAACAGGTTCGCCAAAGCTCATTGAAAAGCTGGTTGCCATATTACGGCAGGCATAGCTTTCGTCCTGTTAGACATACTCAATTTCGTTAATTATCGCTAAAACTTCCTTGGTCTCAACAATACGAAGTTGTTCGTCCCAAGGCACTTTAACCCCAGCATTCTTGGGGATGAGGACAAGAGCTCCAAGTGGAATACCACTGATGTTGGCCTCTTCATCCGTATCGTGATCACGGGCGCTGGCAACCTCAAGAACTTCCGCCAAAACACTGTCTGTCATGGTCTGTTTAGCCCCCTCCGGCAGATAAAGCCCCCCATCGCTTAAGGCGTCATCTTTACGAAGTTGAACAACAACCCGCATACCAAGAGGATTAATACGGCGCAGCGGGCGCTGCGCACGGGCCACCGGTCCTGAGTGAGAAGTATTTCCAAAACCAGAGGAAGAAGCACTGCCTATAAGTGCGTGTTTAGTTCTCTTTTCGCCTTCTGCCATAATCGAGGACAAGTTTTAAAGCGTTTCCGGGTCCAGCCTGAAGGAGGCCGACTAAAACGCGGATAATCCTAACATAATTTTCTTACCTGTGGAAATCTGAATCCTACCGTGGTAAGCTTCATCCATTCTAGAATGATCATTCTAATTCGAAAAAGCGCGCAGGTATGAATGCGCGCCATTGAGCGGGGTATCGTGATGACACAGGGTGGGAGCAAAAGCGCAACACAAACTCAGTCGATTCAATTAACCTACGAAGGCAAGGTGGTGGATCTTCCGGTTGTCGAAGGAACCGAGCAAGAAAAAAGCATTGATGTTAGTCAACTGCGCGCGAAGACGGGTTACATCACGTTGGATGCTGGTTACGTTAACACCGGCGCTTGTACCAGCAAGATCACATTCATCGACGGAGACAAGGGACTTTTGCGTTATCGTGGACTT
>CAZPBV010000393.1:0-392 GCA_964584675.1 uncultured Bdellovibrionales bacterium | reverse complement strand
TTCCCATAGAGGTGCTTGCCGAGCGGTCGAATTTTCTGGAGACTGCCTTCTTGCTGATTAACGGAACATTGCCTACCAAACAGGAACTCGAAAATTTCTCGCTCGATATTTCCCGCCATACCATGCTGCACGAGGATCTTAAACACATCTATGATGGGTTTCCTCGCACTGCCCACCCTATGGCAGTACTCGGGGCGGCGGTTTTGGCGCTTTCTGGTTTGTATGAGGGAGAACAGGGCGACGGCGATAAGCTTTTTTATCACGACGCTATTCGACTTTTGGCAAAATTCCCAACGGTTACCGCCTTTGCCTATAAGCGATCGGTAGGCCAACCATATATTTATCCTGATAATACTCGAGATTATTGCAGTAATTTTTTGTACATGATGTTC
>CAZPBV010000392.1:0-2606 GCA_964584675.1 uncultured Bdellovibrionales bacterium | reverse complement strand
TAGGTATACGCTATCCAGCGAGGAGGGAAAATTGTCTGAGACCGAAGCCGTGGAGGCGAAATGCAGGCTAACCAATCGGGACCTTTCGGCTTGGTCACGGCAATTCATACGAAGGTGACGACTATTATTTTCCTTGCAATAATACCTGATTTTAATTAAAATCCGAGGTATAGTATTGGTTTTTTATGATTCTTCCAAGAAAGTTAAATATTATCAAACTGTTACATGAAAAGTCTCATTTCTTGTTTGGTCCGCGCAGTACTGGAAAAACGACTCTGATAGAGCACCAACTAGCGGATGCTATCGTCTACGATCTCCTCGACTCTCAAACCTATGCCGATTTGTTGAGGCGTCCTTCCATCATCGAGGAAAGACTCCGCGATCCGGAAAAGATAATTGTCATAGATGAGGTGCAAAAGCTTCCCGGTCTTCTTGATGAAGTACATCGCCTCATTCACAAGAGAAAATGTCGATTCCTGTTAACCGGAAGCAGCGCGCGCAAACTAAAGCGCGGGGGAGCAAATCTGCTGGCTGGGCGGGCATGGACTGCCTATCTATATCCATTAACTTCTCGTGAAATCCCCGAGTTTGATCTTATTCGCTACCTTAATTGCGGAGGATTGCCGCATGTTTTACCTTCGGATTCCTTTGCGCGGGAACTCAAAGAGTATGTATCAAATTACCTGCGAGAAGAGATTCAAGCCGAGGCCGCGACTCGAAACACTCAAGCATTCGCGGAATTCCTGGATATGATGGCCCTTTCCAATGGTAAGGAGATTAACTACGAGAGCCTGGCCAACGACTGTCAGGTGTCTCCCTTTACCATGAAGAACTACATTCAAATATTGTCCGATACCATGATTGGATTCTCGCTGCCGGGATTTATGAAGACGAAGAAGCGCAAGGCAATATCGCGAGCTAAGCACTATTTGTTCGATATCGGGGTGGTCAATTCACTGGCTCAGCGAGGCAGTATCGCCTCCAAGAGCGAGCTATTTGGAAATGCGTTTGAACATTTTATACTTCTCGAGCTCCGAGCATGCCTCTCCTATCAGCGAAAGGATCACCAGTTGTGCTATTGGCGCTCCACCTCTCAGTTTGAAGTAGATTTCGTAATTGGAAACGCAGTCGCGGTCGAGGTCAAGGCAACTGAGATGGCAACGGAGCGTCACACTAAAGGGCTGGTAGCGCTTAAAGAAGAGGGTCTCATTCGCCGTTACCTGGTGGTGACGTTGGATGCCGAGAAACGAGTGCTGTCAAATGGATGCGAAGTATATCCATGGAGAGATTTTCTCGATGAACTGTGGGGCGGAAAGCTGCTGGGAAATGCCAGCTAACCCAGACTTCGGATGGTAAGAAGTCTGGCCTGGTGGACGGTAACTTTCGATCAATTAAAAATTTTCCCGCTATTCCAAACCTAACTTCCCGTCAGCGGCGATCCAAAACAGATTGAACCTCGTCGAGCAACTTTGGAACTTTCTGCGCTTCATCCAGTACCACCCAGCTTCCGGCGGGCAGATTCTCAACTTCAACGCGGAAGCGTTCAGGCTGGCCCCGATAGGGAAGCCGCACATCGTTTCTGAGAAAATCGAATAATACGGCCTGGGGGTAGGCACTGCGGAGCCATGTACTTTTGCCCGATCCTCGCGGACCAAATAGAAAAAATGAGCTATTTTAAGGTGTTATAATTCGTGTATACATAGCGAGCATTAGTTATCTACGCTATTCACTCTATTACTGCCCTCCTCAAATCCTACGCTCACCATGAATGCGTTCACAATTCTCTTGTCGAGAACACCAATCTCTAACCAAAAAAAAGTTGAATAGTGAAAGCTCTGTGATACTCCATGGAGCGCGTAGCTGTCTTGTGCCACCACGGGGGAATGAAATGAAAATCTGGAGTGTCGCTCTCAAGGCTCGAGCAATTTTTGTCGGGGCTCTTCTTTCTTATGTGATGGTGGCGCCTCTCCTTGAAGCGCAGACGGGGCCTAAGTTTATCATGGAGATAGAGGGGCAGGAGAATTTTGATGAGCCTCCGGACCTTGAAGGGATATTTCCTTTTTACCACATGGAAGGAAACGATAGCGGCACGTTTTTCCACTCACAAGATATTTCAGGGTCAGGTGTATATGAGTCCCTCGTCGGCGCATACAAGAACCACATCATAAAGTTATTTGTACGACAGGATCATCCTCCCCAAGGGGAAAGTTTCCGACTAACGAAATCGTATTCTGGATTAGTGAGTGCTTCCACGAGTGGTCCTGCATCATGTCAGGCGGCGGCAGAATGGCCTATTGGTTTGCCGACGAGCCAGACCGAGGAGTACACCGTTGATGGCCCCAGCCGTTGGCTATATAGAACTCGATTAACAACCGGAACCCAGTCAAAGACTCTCAGTATTGGGGAAGTTGTCATTCTTGAGGGCACATCGGCCGGCCACATAATATTTCCTCAATATCCTCAGAGCGTGTATCAACGAGTAGCTACTGACTATCGGATTGCCAGTCAGAGGCGCAGGGCGCACCATGCCAACCCCTTTCCCTATCAGTGTAGCCCGAGCGGCCCCTGTGCGCGACGCGCCTGCCGGACGGCGAGCGCTTGCCGGT
>CAZPBV010000391.1:1632-2619 GCA_964584675.1 uncultured Bdellovibrionales bacterium | reverse complement strand
TCAAGAATATTGCGGTGATGCACGATCTAGTTCACGGGAGGACTCGCCTTGGTATTTCGCTTTTTAGAGCATATCTATTCCGATTCGTTCCTGCTCTCCTGCGCAACCGCAATGCTGCTTCTATTTGTGGTCGATGTGACTGGGCTGTTCGGACGATATGTCGGTTTTGACCGCCTACGATATCTCGACTTCAAGTCCCCTATTGTCAGTATCGGGCTTTTCGGGACCTTCTATGGGGTCCTTATCGGCCTCTACGGATTCGACACCAACAATATTTCCAAGAGTGTCCCTGAACTCCTGGTGGGACTGAAATTCGCATTCGCCATTTCTGTCCTCGGCATGTTTCTTTCGCTCCTGCTCTCCATTCTAGAGAAGGTAAACGGGGAAAGCGGGGAAGATAATTCTGAAATTCTAAAAAGCATCGACCGCAAAATGGGAGGCCTCATTTCCTCGATTGAGTCACCGGCCCAACTCGTGAGTCAATTCACGGAAATGAAAGTTTTTCTCAAGGACGAACTGAGACAAATTAATCGATCTCTCGAGCAAGCGCTCACCCAGCTGGGCAAGGGGGCCACCAAAGAAGTCATGCAAGCCCTGGAGCGCATCATCACGGAATTCAATGAAAACCTGAAGGCGCAATTCGGCGAGAATTTCAAACAGCTCAATGCCGCATGTTTTAAGATGGTAGAGTGGCAAGACAAGTATCGGATGCACGTCGACAAGGCTGAAAGTCACCTCGGCAGTATCCTTCGAGCGCTCGATGAGTCTCGCACCGCTGTTGAAGACTTGGTGGGTAAGAGCAAGGAAACAACCAGGGTATGCGGCGAGGTTGGCGGGCTCATTCGGACCTATGATATTCAAGTGAAGACCCTCGCCACCTATCTTGAAAGCTGCAAAACGTTAGGGCAGCAAGCAGGGGCTTTTCTTGCCGATACCGAGCATGCTCTCACCGCATCATCCGAGAACATGAACAATTTTTCTCACATC
>CAZPBV010000391.1:0-1622 GCA_964584675.1 uncultured Bdellovibrionales bacterium | reverse complement strand
TTGCTACCCAAAGCCCTCGGAGAGCTGGAAACCGTGCTTACCAGTATCACCAATCAATTCGCTTCTGACTATCGATCTCTTTTTCAATTTATTACCGATAACAAATGAGCGCGCATCACGGCAGAGTCTGGATCAGTGTTTCCGACATGATGACCGGGCTCATGATGGTGTTCCTCTTTATCGCTGTCGTATTCATGCAGAAAGTGGGCGCGGAAAAGGAGGCTGTTCAGGCTATCGCGCTCACACAAGAGAAGTACCAAGAGGATCTGTATCGCAGCTTGGTGATTGAGTTTAAAGAGGATCTTTCCAAGTGGAACGCCGAAGTACTCGCGGACACCACGGTCAGATTCAATGAACCGGAGGTACTCTTTAATCCGGGAAGCAAGGATATTAAACCAAAATTCGAAGAGGTACTTAACGAATTTTTCCCGCGATACGTAGGACTTCTTGCGAGCGAAAAGTATCGCAACAATATTGACGAACTGCGCATTGAGGGGCACACCTCTAGCACCTGGGAAGGTAGCAAAGACATTATTGAGCGCTATCTCAACAACGCCCTTCTCTCTCAGCAGAGATCCTTTGTCATTCTTGATTATTGCTTTCGGCTGCGCAGCATAGATCCATATAAACCCTGGCTGACAAAAGTGCTGCGCGCTAATGGACTGGCATTTGCCAACCCCGTATTGGTCAATGGAGCCGAAGATGAGGCGCTTTCTCGCCGTGTCGAATTCAAAGTAAAAACCAAGGCTGACGAAAAGATTCATCAAATCATAAAGACCATCAAACGCTCGGATTCAACGACATGAAGTTTACCCGCTTTGTCAAATTGAAGAAGGCGATAGCAAGCCTTGACCTCAGTTTTCTGGCAAAAAAAATCGCCGAGCTGGAGGATGGTCTCCTCAACAGAGGACGTTCGCTCGAACCGGAAAACACCGCTGTCACTGAAGAAGGTGTATTCTACATTAACCCTGAAAGCGGTATGGCAACCAAAGTCGTGCTCTACATTTCAGACCATGTTACCAAACTTCCAAAAACACCGGCGCACGAGCGGTACGACACCGGCTATTCCGAACGGAAGGACATTGAACGCCTCCACCCCTACCATCTCCTCCGTTGCAATACTCTCGCCAAAGCGGAGCTGGATGGGTGGCCTCCTGGTTACCGGATTGCGCAGAGAGCTGACGACAAGTTTTTTTATCGCTTCGTAAGGGCATTCAAAGGCGAAGTAGCCGAGAGCGATATATATCAAGAAATAGCAGGTCAGCGGCTATTTCTTTGCCAGAACTGCTTTGTCAAAATCAATTCTCTGCTTGATGGTGTTTCAGGGCTCAAAAGAGAATCGTTCAAACCAAGCGTGTTCTTTAATGTGGACTTTTTTCGTTCATGGTGCCGTCATGGCGAGCACTCCCGGGGTATTGGCTCCCTTGACAATATTTACCCCAAGGATTGGGAGCGTATCTCTGAAATTCGCAAAGAGCAGGCACAATATCACTGTGAGGGTTGCAACTCAGATTTTTCGGACAAGGAAAGCAGGAAGCTATTGTTCGTAGTTCCCTCCGACCACTATAAGAAGAAAATTAGTTACGTTCGACTTCAGTGCCTGTGCGCGCACTGCCTCGGCG
>CAZPBV010000390.1:0-2642 GCA_964584675.1 uncultured Bdellovibrionales bacterium | reverse complement strand
GCCGCATCGCTTGGCGGCATAACGGTTGGGTTGTATATAACGGGCGCACCTTGGAAAAACATTCTCACTCTTGCACTTGGCTGGTCGAGCACGAGATTGCTCTCCGACGAATCGGTCTCAATTCTGGCGGAAAGTACGGTGCGGATAGTCGGAATACCAGTTTTTTTCGCCGCCCTTGCTACTATGTTATTTGGTCTCTTACAGACACGTTTTTATTTTTCCCTCTCACGCTGCGGTATCGATGTGCGTCATGTTTTTTCATTGAAGGACCGGGTTTCGCGGCCCGTGTTGGGTTCTTGGCTGCGGGAAATTTCTGTGTTTTGTATTGCGTTGGTTGTTACGTCGACGGCCATTTGGTTTGGAGTGCCGAGAGTTCTGAGCGGCTTAAATTATGGGGAAACACACCTACAACATCTTTTTGAGCAGGTGCTCAAAGTAGTCTTCTGGTGTACACTTGCAGGGAGTGTGTGCGCGATGGGGATGGGCTATTTTGCGGAGAGAACAGTATTCATGTGGCGGCATAGAATGACTAGACGAGAGGCGGAAGCCGAAAGCCGTGACTAACTCGTTTCAACGGGGGCCATTCGGCGCTCCTGACCCATTTTCTCTATCACCCTTGGTCGCCATGCTTCCGGTGCATGGGCGTGTCGGGGGATTGGCTTCCCTGACATCGTCGCTTTTTGCCCGCTATGAAAAAGTCCAGGCCCTGCTGAAGGAGGTCAAAGCCGAGGAGAACCGACCGGCACATACTCGCCTCACTGCGGAGGGTGACATGCTCAGGCAGGTATTGGATTGGCTTTCGGTTCGTCCGGGAGAGGCGTAGTGGTGGAGGAGAGAAAGCGCCTCAGTTCAGAGGTTATTAAGCGGGGCTATTCAGATGATGAAGTGGCCAACATTTATGAGCTTGCTCGTTTTTCACTTGAAAACGGGGATATTCGGCGGGGTGAAATCATTGCGCATGGCTTGGTGGAAGTGGCGCCGGATTATGTGCCAGCTTGGCTCTGTCTGTCATGTGTTCATGCTTTGCAAGCCGATTATGAACTTGCTTCTCAGACCGCGCAGCAGGCCTTGCGGCTTGATCCAAGTTCGGTCGAAGCGCACTTGTACCTTTCGGCCTGCCAGCTATCTTTGGGCGATTATAATTCCGCCGGTACCCACCTTGGGGAGGTCGCCGAGCACATTGAAAGCGGGACGGTTGATAACAACGATTTAATTCGATTTTATAGAATGCAGCTGGCCCGTTATCAAAACCGGGCTGGATAGCAACCTTGTTTTATATTAATCCTTGTCGACGCCTTGGGAGGGACTCAAGATATTTCGTTATAATGCCGTCTCTGCCTTTCAACAGGATTGGAAGTTATGACGGTAGCGAATGATATAACTCCTCGAAATAGTGAAAGAACCTTTCGCCTTGACGAACTCTTCTTTTCTACTACAGATCTTAAAGGGGTTATTCAGAGAGGTAACGACGTTTTTGTCCGAGTCAGCGGCCATCCGTATGCGGATCTCCTTGGCGCTCCCCACAGCATAATTCGTCACCCCGATATGCCTCGCGCAGTCTTCAAGCTGTTATGGGATACCATAGAAAATGGAAATCCGATTGTCGCATACGTCAAAAATATGGCCGCCGACGGGGGGTACTATTGGGTGGTGGCACTGGTAACCCCTCTAGAGGACGGTTACCTCTCTATTCGCTTTAAACCGTCGAGCCCGCTATTTGAACAGGTCCAATCTCTTTATCAAAAGATGAGGTCCATTGAGAAGGACTATGGAGAAAGAGGAGAGGCGCGTAAGCAGGGCATGGTTAGCGCCAGCCAAGAGTTACAATCAACTCTTTGTGCCCTCGGTTTTGATAGTTATTCGAACTTTATGTGCACGGTTCTCCGCGAGGAAATGAAGAGTCGTGATCAGCGCTTGGCTGAACAGCATATTCCACCGGCCCCAGCCATTTCCAATGAGCTAGCCAGCACCATCAATTGTTCAGATATTGATAGCGATATCGGCAAAGTTTTTCGCATCTACTCCAATAGCGCAGTCATTCACACTCACCTTTCACAGTTGTTTGCAAGGATTGATTCCTTTGTGTCGTTAAGCAAGACCCTCGAAGAAAAGGCAGGCTTTGTGCTCAACCTAACCCGTGCTTTTCAACTTATTTCCCTGAATACGTCGGTGCGCGCCACTCGGCTTGGTAACAATGGGCTTAGTTTGGGGGTGGTGGCCGGGCATATGGGGGAGGCCTCGCTAGGCATTACAAAAGCAGTCATGGCGCTCAATGAGACCTTGCGCTTGGCCAGCAAGCATCTCAATGAAATGATATTTAATTTGGCGGCAGCGCGCTTACAAATTGAAATGATCATGAGATTTTGCATCGAACAGATGAGGGGTGTCGAAAGTTCAGATACTTTGGCTGCGCAAGATCCCGATTTATTTCACAGGTCTATAAGACTTTTACAGTTTGGTTTTCGACGGACGCTGAATCAGGCATTACATTCGTTGGAGCAGACGCGGAGCTCTTTGGAACAGGTGGATTCAACATCCGAGGATCTCCATAAGACAGTAGTAACTATGCGTTTTTCACAAATGGCCGGGTTGGTAGAGTCTATGCGCATAGATGAAGGGGGCCATTTTTCTCTCATATTTAG
>CAZPBV010000389.1:0-2718 GCA_964584675.1 uncultured Bdellovibrionales bacterium | reverse complement strand
CGACATGAGATTCGCGCCGCTTCACGCGCGAATCGAATTTGAAGCAGTTCCTTAGTAAATATAATCAATTTATACTGATATTATCCCGCCTCAGCCACCATACCATCTTCATAGGCCCGCGCTAAACGCCGTAGCTGTTCTCGTTGTTCCATTACCTCGGCCCCCGCCTCCGTATCGCGGACAAGCCGCGGACTTTCAAATCTTCTGATTTCTCTAATAGTCGGAATGATATCAGTGCCGTTCTGTATGGAATCGGAAACAGAATCAAAGTGATGGTGCTGGGCTAAATAAGTTCTGCCAGCCTCAAGAACGAGAGTAAAGCCTTTATCACCATACGCCTGAGAAAATGCGCCGTCTATGGTAACAGCCATACCACTACGTTTCATTGGCTCTTCTCCCGCGTCCACTTTTACCGGAACGTGTCCATTGACTATCAGCGCATGGGGACTGCTCACGCCAAACTCGCTCAGAACTTTCTCGCAAAATGATTTCTCGTGCAGCAGCTCAAAATACCGGTTCTTATGCTCATGATGGGTTTGCTTTTCATCGAGAAAATAGGTCTCGAACGTCGCCATCTTGTCTTTGCCAAATAACGGCGAACGTTCCCCGCCCCACAGATACCAGAGCATATCGAGGTCCGGCTGCCGACGTTCCCTTAGTGCCCGGCGCACTACCCGCTGCAACGCCAAAAAAAGCGCGCGCCCGGAGCATTGCTGACCATCTACTTCGAGCGTTAGGAACTCACCTTTCATGTCCACCGGAACACAGCCATGAAAAATGAGATGCCCGTCTCGCTCCAAATACATACTGCCGCGACGAACCATGTACTGCATGTGCGTCCATAACGTGGGACTGACCAAGAATGACTGACAAAGCCTCGACAGACAGGCAATCTCTTCCGCTGACAACCGAAAGGGGTCCTCCCAGTCGATGGTAGGAAAGTTGCTATCTTTCATCGGATAGGTGACGCCACCGATGGAAATAGTACCGGTTTTAGGGTCGATGTGGGAAAGCAGATTGCGTCTACCTATATCAAATTGCGGATTTCGCTGACTGAGTTGTCCTTCCAGCTTAAATTGAATAATCGCTATGGCCTTCTGCATTCGCGCCATCATGGCAGCATCGCGCAAGCCTTGCCCCTTGCAGGGAAAACACTCGGCGGGATCATCGGCATAGACGGTGCGAACCAACTTTTCAAGAGGAGCCATTGGAATGCCGTATCCCTCTTCAAGCTGCGAAAGTCGTCGATAGCGGAGCGATATGCGAATGACAGTGGCAACACACGCCTCGTGCCCCAAGCACGCGCCGAGCCACGACATGTCATGGTTGCCCCACACAATAGAGACGTGGGGCTGCCGCATCACAAAATCAATGACTCGATCAATACGCGGACCTCGATCCCCGAAATCTCCCGCAATCACCAGTTCTGACACCAGAAGGTTGCGAATGAGTCGAGCAAGCGCCCTGAGCAAGTCCAGTTCGGATCCCCTCTCGATAAACTCGGAAACCGCCGAGGTAATGTAGGCCTGAGACCGCTCGCCCCACGAGGACAGCACCAACTCCCGCAAAAATTGACTGTAGTGCTGGGGCACGATGCGCTCAATGTCAGCCACACGATGCCGCGCGGCAAGTTCACGGATGACCGCTACTTCCCTTCGCACTAGTTGAGTGAGAAACTCTTTTCGCTGCGGCATAGACGGATGTTGCATGGACCAGACAACAAAGCTTTCCCGCGGATAGTGAATAAAATTGAGCAATTGATTCTGCTCGTCCGGCGCAAGATACTCCGAAGACGATGCCTCGCCAGAAAAAATTCGCTGCACCAAAGGGCGTAAGCTGCCAGAGGCATTGTTGATGACATGTTTGAGCTTTTCAAACTCGCCGTGAATATCACTGAGAACATGTACGGTCGGCTTGGGGAGCGCCAACTCAGCTTGCAAGGCAACAATTTGCGCCAGGACGCTCTGTTGATTGGGATATATTGCCGACAACTGCCGAAGGTGAACAATTTCCGATCTATCGAAAGATTCCATAATGTTACAATCCCTTATGTTTTGCCATGCGCTTTCAATATCCTGCGGTAACATCAGGATCCAACTTCGGCCTCAACTGGCAAACCCGCTCGCACAATTCTACATACTTTTGCACAACAACTTCCCAGCCAAATAGTTGTCGAGCACGCTGGAATGCCGCCATTCCCAAAGACTTTGCTCGCTCGGGATCATCGATGAGCGCCTGAAGTTGACGGCTCAAATGCTCAAAGTCGTTTCGCCAATAGTACACCCCCGCCCCCCCAAGCACCTCAAAGTGCTCAGGCGTCGCGTTTGCTATAACGCAATTACCATAGGCTATTGCCTCGATCAGAGCGGGATGAGCTCCGCCCACTTCCGTAGCCTGGATATACGCATAGCAGTTGCTACGTAGTTCTCGATAGGCTTCGTCAAACTGGTATCCAGTAAATATTACTCGCGGGGAAGCGATCGATTTCAGCGATTGAATATATTCATGGGCATATGGCGCGTCTCCAACCATAACCAAGGGCATGTCAGTGGCAACTCGATTGTAGGCTTCAATAACGCCCAAGGCATTATTCTCAGGTTCAAGCCGGCTCACATAGAGAATGTACTTATGCCGCTCCAAACCAAATCGAGCCATCACCGCGCCTGGCAAAGCCGGCCGCGCCTCAGCGCCATAGCTCATGACGGCTGGTGTAACCCC
>CAZPBV010000388.1:0-2748 GCA_964584675.1 uncultured Bdellovibrionales bacterium | reverse complement strand
GTCATAGAGGGCGCCAATCCGTTCGAGCGCCTCCCTGGCGATCTCAGAACTGCTGATCTTCCAAAAGTCATGGAAGTCCCGCCGGGCATGCGCCCAGCAAGCTGCTTCCTTGATACGAATGGCGCCCTGATCATCCGGCCGATAGAGATCCTTAAAGCCAGTATAGGCGTCAGCTTGCAGGATACCCCTAAAGTCCTTGAGGTGACGCTGAGGATGCTCGCCCTTTCTATCGGGAGAGAAGTAATAGACGACCCCTGGGGGCGCCGTTCCCGACCACGGTCGATCATCTCGAACATAGACCCAGATGCGCCCCTCTTTGACATTCTTATCAAAGCCCGCGGCTCGTCTTGATCGATCCAGCACACGGATGGGCGTGTCGTCAGCGTGGAGACGGTCTGAAGCCATGATCTCTTTTGAGATAAGATCAACCAGAGGGCTGAGGGTGCGCATGCTGCGACCACACCAGTCCGCTAGCGTTGTATCCGGAATGTCCGCTCCCATTCGAGCAAAGATCTCGTTTAGACGATACAGCGGAAGATGATCATCGTATTTGGACACGAGGGTGAAGGCGAGGAGACCTGGCCCCGCCAGACTTCCCGGAATGGGTCGGGTGGGCGCAGGGGCCTGAACGATCTTTTCGCAGCAGCGGCAAGACTTTTTTGGACGCGCCGTCTCAATAACCTTAAGCTTAGCAGCGATAATCTCCAGGATCTCGCTCACATCCTCGCCGATCAGCCTAAGCGCGCCACCGCAATCCGGGCAGAGATCTCCCGGATTAAGCTCTGTGCGCTCACGCGGCGTTGACTCGCAAACGCGCGGTCGCCGACGCGGAGGCTTCTGAGCGTCATCAATTTCTTGTAAGGCGATGGGCTGCGCATCAAGCTTATCGCCTTCATCTGAGGGCGCATGTTTGTTTTCCGCGCTGGCGATCTCAAGTCCTTCGAGAGCCATCTCAAGCTGCTCGATCTCGCGCTGGATTTTCTCTGAGCTGCGGCCATGTTTTTGTTTTCTCAATCGCGCAATTTGAAGCCGAAGCGCCTGAATGAGAAGAGTATGCGTCTGAAGTTCCGCCTGTTGCGCCAGCACCAAAGCCTTCAAGACTTCGATGTCATTTGGCAAATCAGATGGCGCTTTAAACATACAGAAAACATATCACAAAACGCTTCAAAACAACATCAAAACCAACGATAATGGACGCATTCAGGGCTATGTTTTACACGCGCAACGGCGCAGAGGTCCATGCTGGCCGCCGCCAGTCGATCCCTTCCCACAACATAGAAAGTTGAGCGGAGGTTAGGTGCACAGCCCCTTCTTTCGCCTTGGGCCAGGGGAAGTATCCACGCTCCAGAACTTTGTAGTAAAGGCAAAAGCCGTGACCATCCCAATGCAATAGTTTGATCCGGTCTCCCTTGCGCCCACGAAAGGCAAATACCGCTCCGTTCGACGGATTTTGTCGCATAACACTTTCCGCCAATCCAGATAGCCCGGAGATCCCACGGCGCATATCCGTGACGCCAGCCGCCAAATAAACTTGGACTCCTACGCCCGGCCCAATCATGTCCGCTCCACAAGTCGGATCAACCGAATGAGTTCATGTTCGGGAAAATCTAAACCGTAAGGGAGATCCCCCGGCTTTGCCGGGGTGGCAGTAGAAGTTTGACGTTTTCAGCAGTCCACCGTCGAAATCCTAAATCGTGAGCCGCCAAGCACACGATGAGGAAGAACGACGATGGACGAGTTTGAAAGTTTAAGCCACACCCGCTGGGACTGCAAATATCACATAGTTTTTATACCGAAATGTCGTCGAAGATTATTGTATGGCAACCTACGGCAACATCTCGGGGAAATATTCAGAAAGTTAGCATCTCAAAAGGAGAGTAGAATAGAGGAGGGGCATTTGATGCCGGATCATGTGCATATGATGATCTCGATACCTCCGAAATATTCTGTATCTCAGGTAGTCGGCTATATCAAAGGTAAGAGCGCCATACATTTAGCTCGAGTTTACGCGGAACGTCGTCGCAACTATGTGGGGCAGCATTTTTGGGCGCGGGGTTACTTCGTCTCAACGGTTGGGCGTGATGAAGAGGTGATCCGAGAATATATCCGCAATCAGGAACTCGAGGATGCTCGGTTGGAGCAATTGAGCTTGTGGCGCTGATTTCTGAGCGCCGCCTTTAGGCGGCTCATGGAGATTGGGGACGCGTCAGCGCCCCCATAGCCGCTATGAGCGGCTCACATCATAAAGCCCCCGGCTTTGCCGGGGGATACTTACTGGCCGGGAGAGTGTTGGTGCTTTTGGTTTGATGGAATTCCGTCAGTCTGGTCTAAAGACGATCTATTACATTAGGGCCAGCGGTATGTCGACAAAAGACTTGTGCCGCCTTACAGGGCGCCGATGCTACCAATCATATTACGGCTCCGGTCCATGCTCTAAAGCGCCAACGTTGAATGATGCGCGGAACTGTCTGATGGCGCTTGGCGAGAAAAATAGAAATTTGGAAGACGAGTTAGGCCAGGCTGATAAGTGGATTGAAAGTTTAAGCGCTGAGATAATGGACGGCCCTACAACAAACGGGTCCGGCGACTAACTATTTGTATTATTTCTGAAATCAAAAAGACGCGAAGAAGCGCTCAATGTCCAATAATATACGGCGGGCTTAGATAGCAGAGAAGATCTATTTGGATCAGATGGTTGTGGGGGACGGAGAAGTCCGCTTCCGATACATGTTCAAGATGCCCTCATAC
>CAZPBV010000387.1:1879-2780 GCA_964584675.1 uncultured Bdellovibrionales bacterium | reverse complement strand
TTGCATGGTTGTGTCGTAGAGGATGCCTGCACCATTGGCATGGGAGCAACAGTATTAGATTGCGCCACCATAGGCGCGGAGAGCATTGTTGGAGCTCAGGCGCTGGTCCCCATCGGCATGCCGGTCCCGCCTCGTAGCTTAGTGTTGGGTGTCCCTGCCCGTGTTGTGCGAGAACTTACCCCCAAGGAGATAGACGAGATTCACGACACTGCGCGGCGTTACCGCGAGACCGCTGCCTGGTATAAGCAGTTTTTGAAAGACGCAAGTCATACGAAATGAACAGTACCGCTCAGGGCGCGCCGCGGAACATGAACAGCCTGTTGCGCCTGTGGCTCCCGCTTTGGGGAAGCTGGCTGACCATGGCCTTTGAGTTTCCTCTCATTACCTCATTTCTTGCTCGTCTACCAAATCCCGAGGTGGCCTTGGCTGCGATGGGAGGGGTTATCTTTCCTATCATCTTCATTATTGAATCTCCCATTATCATGCTACTCTCGGCTTCGACGGCTTTGGCTCAAGATCGAAAGTCCTATGCTAAGCTCCTTTCGCTCACCACGCGGGCGGGCGTCGCGCTAACGGGGGTACATTTCCTGTGCGCGTTTGATCCTTGCTATTCTTTTATTACCAGATATCTATTGGAGACCCCCGAGGCGGTGGTTCCGGCCGCGCGCGTCGGGCTTCTCATATGTTTTCCGTGGAGTTGGGCGATTGCCCATCGACGTATTCATCAAGGCGTGCTGATTCGGTTTGGTTCATCGGGCGCAGTTGGTGTTGGCACGGTCGTGCGTCTTGGAACGGTTGCTTGTATTTGTGGAACATGCGCCGGGATGCCCGGCATGGATGGCGTGGTGCTTGCTTGCACCGCCCTATCCATCGGGGTGACTGCAGAAAGCCTCTTTATTAG
>CAZPBV010000387.1:0-1869 GCA_964584675.1 uncultured Bdellovibrionales bacterium | reverse complement strand
AGGGTAATTGCGAAGGATTTGCAGATCGACAGAGCAGATGTCCCCGCGCTGACCACGCGCAGGTTTTTTCAATTTTACTGGCCATTGGCCCTTACTTCCTTCATGGAGTTTCTATCTCAGCCTCTTACGAGCGCGGCAATGGGGCGCATGTCGAAACCGCTTGAGAGTCTGGCCTCATATCCGGTCATGTCGTCATTTACCTTTCTCATTCGGAGCCCCGCTGTCGCCTTGACCGAGGTGGCAATTGCATTTTCCCGTAGTGATGAAGAGCGCCGGCTTGTCAGAAGGTTTGCCTTGTGGCTTGCCGCTTGTAGTCTTTTGGTCTTGGCTTTCCTTTTGAGCACGCCACTTGCGCAGTGGTGGTTTACTTGGGTTATGGGTGTTCCCGCTCATCTGACCGGGATGGTGGTAACCTCGATGTGGATCTCGCTTGCTGCAGTGGTTGGCGGCGTATTTAAGAACTTATTTCAGGGAATAGGCGTCGCGGAACTTCGAACCGGCATCGTCCGAAATGGAACCATCTGGAACATGGCCGGGATGGGGCTTATTTTGGGCGTTGGGGTTGTCATGAATGGGGTAACGGGGCTTTGGGTTGCTGCGGCCGCGACAAGCGGCGGAGTGTTGTTGCAATTGCTCTATTTTTATTTTGCGCTGGAGAAGAAGCGCTGAATGAGGCTTGGATAATCCTTTAAGACTTCGCTCAACCCGAACCTCTCACTCAGTGGGGAAAAGTCCGGGCCAGGGAATAAAAGCAAAGGTATTATCCGTATACGCGTGGGGGAATAACGCCGTGAGCATTTGGGTCGTACGGCGTAGGGTCTTGCACCATTAGCGCTCCCGTCGAGCGATCCGAATGGAATGCATAGGCAATGTCTTTGCCGTACACGTTGAGTACAAGAATACCCTCAAGCCCGTTACTGCTCCAGTGGTAACAAAACCGAGGATTTGTTCCCGATAGAACATATTGAGCCTCGAGGTCGTCAATTACCCTGGCCCGTAGTGTCTCGTTAATAACGCAGATCGGTCCATCTTGGCCCTGGCGCCATACAGATAAAAGAAAATCGCCACTCTCAATGCGCTGGGCGAGAGCATGGGAACCATATGTGCCCCTACTATCCGGTTCATTGACTGGAACATCAGTTTTTGATGCCACCAGTTTCTGTGTTGCCGTCTCGTAGGATTTGTCGTCAAAGAGTACCGCAATTTCAACCGATCGCGCCGATTCATCGGGCCCGAGATGGTGCAGTGTAATGAGCAGACCGGAACAGCCGCCTTCTAAATGAGCAGCGACTGTTGGGACATTATGTGCAAGATTTTCGCGTGTAGTACCTTGAGCTGGCTCTCGCAATGGAAACACGCCGCTTAGAGCTTGTTCGATCGTGCTTCGGGGTTTCTCAACTATTGCAACTGACATACCTTCTCCTATAGTCATTTATCGCGCTGAGTAGAGCGGTAAGCCCGCCCGACTCGCAGAATCGCGTGTAAGTAAAAACAATAATAAAAGAAAAATACTCCGAGTTTGAGTTTTGACTATTACATCAAATCTCCTCATCTCGCGCGGGGAACACCAGAGGCATTTCCCGCGTTCCAGCGATCAGCACCGTGCCGCGCGTTTGGCGCTCGGTCGGTTGCTAAGGAGGTAATGGACTGCTCCAAACACCCCCTTTCTGGATGATGCACCCTTCATGACATAGTGCTAGGTGCCAGTCAATAATAATCTGAAAAAATATGCCTGCTGCCAATGAATGGGCCGGCTCGTGCAGCCGCTGCAAGCATACAACGGCTCAACGGAGGCGCTCTGCCAGTACCTCGGCGATATCTTTGATAACCACCTCAGACTGAGTGTTGGTGAGCTTCACCCCGTCCTCC
>CAZPBV010000386.1:0-2813 GCA_964584675.1 uncultured Bdellovibrionales bacterium | reverse complement strand
CTCTTGGATTGCGGGGCTCAATAAGGGGGCGATTCAGTCAATATATTTGCATTAGTCTCTGGGCGTCTCTGTGCACTTCCGTGGTGAGCAGCATGTGGTTTGGCACCTTCTCTATTGTTGGGCTGCTTCTTAATCCTTTACTGGGGCCTATTGTTTCGTTTCTTGGCTGTCAGGGCACTTACCTCGGCCTGTTAGTCTATGGCATTGGCCTCGACGCCTCGGGGCGGGTTCTAAAGTTCTTGTCGGCCATACTGGAATTTGCAAAAGAAGTTGTTATTCGGTGCGCCTATTTTGAAGAAAACTATCTTTCGCCCGGTCCGCTCGTTCAGACTGTTCTGTGTCTATGTGTGATAGCGGCATTGGCGATTGCTATCAAAGGGTCTCTTAACCAAGTGTATTTGAAGTATAATTTGTGATGTTTATTCGAGCATGAACCGTTCACAGGGGTAAGCGTGCCCGACTCGATGAATCGCCCAGTAGGTCGCTTCATTGAATCTAGGCGATACAAAGAACATTCAATTCTTTAAGGTTCTCAACAATCTTTCCCACCCCGCGCACTACGCAGCTGAGGGGGTCGGGAGCGCGATGAAATGGAATTCCAGTTTCCCGCTGCAGTCGCTCGGCCAGTCCTTTGAGAAGGGCGCCGCCTCCGGCCAGGAAGATCCCTCTAGAAATCACATCGTGAGCCACTTCGGGGCTAATTTGCTCAAGCGCCGCAGTTAGGGATGCTATAATGGCTCCAATCGGCTCAGACAGGGCTTCGCGAATTTCACTATCATCTACCTCAACTTGACGCGGACAACCTGTCGCTACGTCTCTTCCGTACACGTTTGTTGTACGAGTCCTTCCAAATGGGAGCGCGGATCCAATAATAAGCTTGATGCGTTCTGCTTCAAAAATGCCTATCAGCAACCCGTGTCGCCTGCGTAAGTATCGTTGAATTGACTCATCCATTTCGTCCCCCGCCACCCGAATGGAATGAGAGTACATCGTGCCGTTCATGGCTATGATAGCGACATCAGTGGTTCCGCCGCCGATATCAACTATCATGTTGCCAACCGGTTCTGAAATAGGGAGGCCAACACCGAGCGCAGCCGCCATGGGCTCTTCAACGAGAAGGACTTCGCGTACCCCAGCGCGCATGGCCGCCTCGATGACAGCGCGCTTTTCTACCTGAGTAATCTCGGAAGGAACCCCGATAACAATGCGCGGCTTTACCAAGGAGTGACGACGAGTAACCTGCGCCAGCATGTGTTGGATCATGAGCGTAGTCATGTCAAAATCAGCAATTACGCCGTCCTTCATGGGGCGAACGCAGCGAATACTTCGAGCAGTCTTGCCGTGCATTTTTCGGGCATTATGCCCTATCCCCACTACCGCCCCGGTATCGCTGTCTACCGCAACCGCCGAAGGCTCATTCAGAATTATGCCTTGGTGCTTCACAAAAATAAGGGTATTTGCGGTCCCTAAATCCATGGCCAAATCGGTTGGGCGCACAAATTGCCACATTCTACGCCACGGAATAAACTCGCGGGCTGTCCCGAAGGGCAAGCTAAGACCGACTGAACCCATTAACAATACTCTTGGTAAGATGAAAGACTTGACCGAGACTATTTTGGCGTTCCCCTTCCACGGCATCGGCTGTGAGCGCGATGAGACCCTCAACCGTAGACACGCGGCGGCGTTTGTCACGGAAGGATGCTCGCGTGACCTCAAAATGTGGTCGATTCCCCGCCGTGGCAATGTGCTCACAAATAGCATTGAATTTGTTCTCATAAAAAGAACTCATCATGCTGTCTAGGCAAACCAAAATATCGCCGTTATGAAGACGAGAGAGCGGAATATGGGGCGGTAGTGATTGCTTGAACAAGCGCAACGCCTGATCAGCCAATGTCAACACCGATCCTAGTCCAACTGCTCTTTCGAGAGCATCAAAATTGCAAAAACGCAATCGCAGCATCTCAACAGAACCGGTGCCAAGCGCCGCTATGAGTTCGTCACAGCGCCTTAAAAATGTATGCCAAGAGCCATCGATTGCTTGGGTCTCGGAGCAGCGCTTATGTAGGAACAAACATTGAGCTACTTCGCTTGCCAATTCTTCTAGCAGCTTTCCTTGCAGTTTAGAAAAGGCGAATGATTTTTTGCTGTCGCAGGCGATCACACCAGCCGGATTGCTGCTGCGGGCCTCACCCTCGGAAGCTCCCCCCCCTGGAAAAAGTGAGTAATGGAGCGAAATAGGGATACCTAAGAAACTCTTCAGTTGCTGGTCATTGACGTAGATGCCCAGGGTTCGACTATCGAGCTCAAATGGAGAGACATGAATAGAGCGATGATGTGTCGCTACCCATCCAATTAACCCGTTCCCTTTGGGAAGCGCGCACTTCGGAACAACGGAATCGCTAAGTGAATGGAATCCAGCCATGATTAAAAGCTTTGCTGCCGATTTCTGGGGATCTTGAAAATCACCGCTAGGCGCTAGGTTGCCTGACAATCCCGAAAGAATTTCACCAGGCAAAAAAATGAAACAACTATGGGCATCGGAAATGTTCAGGCCAAAACGGGCAAGCCGGCAAAGATCACTGGATAAAGACTGAAGGGAGGATTGGCTATCTTGAGTTCCGAACGGAAACTGCGGGCGATGAGAGCGGATTTGCGGTGTTACCGAGGCACGGATTGGTTCGTTACTCTCGTAGGAGTCTGGCAATTCAATCCAATTTGAATCGTCAGAACCTGCTTCAGAATGGGCGAATCTATCCACTCTGAGAACTTCCAAAGATCCACCGCGCTTGGATTCCTTTTCCATGAACCTACCA
>CAZPBV010000385.1:0-2814 GCA_964584675.1 uncultured Bdellovibrionales bacterium | reverse complement strand
GTTCTAAAATTTCCTCTTTTGAAAGCCGTCTCTCCAGACTAAGAGCGGCAAACAATTCAAGGATTTTGCGCGTGAGAGATCGCTCAGGAGAAAAAAATAAATTTTTGGCCAACTGCTGGGTAATGGTGCTGCCACCTTGCAGCAGCGAGCCCGCCCGAATATTGGTGACAAGGGCGCGGGCAATGCCCAAAAAATCAATTCCATGGTGATGAAGAAAGCGCTCATCTTCAATGCCTACAATTGCCTGCTTGAGGAAGTCTGGGTATTCATTGAGCTCTGAATAAGTGTCGGCGCGTGTATCTCCTTGGCCAAGGGTGGTGATGATAAGGGGCTCGAAAAATATGGGGTCATCCCGATTTTCTCCTTTTTGAATAGCAACGCGGCGAGCGGAATGGCGAGCCCCATCAATAGAGGTAAATTCTCGCGCATATACGGAGAGAGCTTGCCCGGTTATATTGAATTCTCCCGGCACCTGTGGAGAGCCCGTTACTTCGCGATAGCGGCGGTTTGATAGCTGGCGCGCAAGCTGATTGATATCGACACTTTGCGAAGGCCCGATACGCAAGACATCCGAAATTATTTGGGACTCGGCATTTGTCCCGTGCGAGTAAAGCTCTTTTCCGACCTTTTGATCGATAACGGCGAAGCAAATGAGAGAGGCAAGAGCTCCGCTTAGAATGAGGAGTATAACAAACTTGGGCATATGTCAGGACATATTGTAAGAGGTAGTTGGCGCGGGGGAAAGGGGATGGGTGGGAATAGTGAGGCAGATGGCCGCAGTCCAAATCAGAGATATGGCAATTTTAATCGTAGTTAACTTCGAAAACCATTCCTCCAATCTCTGACTTCAGCTTGCGCATACGTAGCTTTTCAAAAAGTTGGTCAACCACATCTGTTGACAAAGGCTTTTGGATTGGGCCGTGAGCGCCGAGATTAGAAACTTCCAAATTGTCTTCAGGTGAGGCGTATTTGCTGGTCATGAGAAAAGGGACTTTGCGAGGATCGTATTTCTCAGAAAGCCTTCGAACCAATTCAAACCCGCTCAGTTGTGGTAGGCAAATATCGATTATAATAATGGTAGGAGTCATTTTGGAAAATTTTGACTCAATAACTCGAAGGGCATGAGCTCCATCATTGGCGCAGTACACATCGCATCCGGCACTTTTCAAATCATCGCGGGCGTGCTCCTGCGTTGCCGGGTCAGCATCCACCAAGAGGACAATAGTTTTTTCCTGCGATAATTTAGGTTTCGCGTCCATGATTCCCCTCCTACTTAGTGTCGGATGCCGATATCAAAGACCTTAGCCTATGGGGCCGTCCTTTCTGAGAACATTAAATAGTATAATAATGTCAATATGTTGGGTTGCGGCAAATAGACTCTTCATAAGTAAAAGGGCTCTATATGCGGAGTCTTTTGTGACCACGTTTTGTCAGATACCATTGTTTGGCATAAATCCCTGCCTTGGAGGCGGAGAAAATTGAGGGGAGGTAAGTTTTCGTGATAGGTCAGCTCCGGGGCACTGTTGAATCTATTTCTGGTTCGGTGGTCGTGGTCGACGTGCAAGGGGTGGGTTATGAGGTCTACTGCTCGCAGGGGTGTATTGCGTCTTTGACTTTGGGTAGTCTGGCTACCGTGGTGATTTATACCGACGTTCGCCAAGATGAAATTCGGCTTTATGGGTTTCATGAATCTTTGGAGAAGCGGATTTTTCTGCTGCTGATTACGGTGCAGGGAGTCGGGCCAAAGAGCGCTTTGGAAATTATTTCACGTCTTGAAATCCGGGAACTGTTGCGAGCGATTGGGCAAGGCAACGTAACTTTGCTTCAGGCGATAAAGGGAATAGGAAAGAAGACTTCGGAACGAATTGTTGTGGAACTCAAGGATAAAGTGGCTGAGCTTGTAGCTGATCGCCAGGCGAGCGGCCTTATTCCTGAGCGTTTGATCGGCAGGGACTCGGTTGAGGAAGCCATGCAGGCCCTCGAGGCGCTGGGGTTCCCTCGCAAGGAGGCCGAACGTGCTGTGGAGTCGGCAAATCAACATGGAAATTTAGTAGGCGCAGACTCCGGGCAGATTGTAAAGCAGGCGCTGCAATATGTTTAGTCGTGTACAGAAGGATGAAGGGCCGATTGCAGGCGAAGTCCGCAGGGGAGTCACATGAGTGAAAAAAAAGTTCTTCCCGACCGTGATTCTGCGGAAGTTGAGCGGTGGGTAAATATCTCGGCACTGAGCGGCGCTAACGGCGAGGATGCCGAAACGCTCGAGGCCCGCTTCCCCTCGCTTCGGCCGGGGAACTTTGGCCAATATATTGGCCAAAGTTCGATCAAGGAAAATCTTTTAATCGCCTGCCGTGCGGCGACTCGCCGGCAGGAAGCTCTGGACCATGTTCTCCTCCACGGTCCGCCAGGCTTGGGCAAGACTTCGCTCGCAAAAATCGTAGCGGGGGAATTGGGTGTAGGATTCCGATCTACTTCCGGCCCGGTGATTGAACGTCCCGGGGATTTGGCAGCCATTCTATCCTCGCTTGAGAAAAATGATGTGCTGTTTATCGATGAGATTCATCGGCTTCCACGAGTGGTAGAGGAGGTTCTGTACCCGGCGATGGAGGACTTTCACATAGACATTTTGATAGGGCACGGTCCTGCCGCTAAATCCGTCAAGATCGACTTGAAGCCCTTTACGCTGGTTGGCGCCACTACGAGAACTGGACTTTTAACATCGCCTCTGCGCGATCGTTTTGGGATGGTCTTGCGTCTTGAATACTACAGCCCAGAGGAGTTGACCTGTATTGTCAAGCGATCAGCTGAAATTATGGG
>CAZPBV010000384.1:2170-2844 GCA_964584675.1 uncultured Bdellovibrionales bacterium | reverse complement strand
GAGGCTGACGCAGCGGTTGTGCGCGCTTTGGATCTAAATCCAAATGATGCCTATGCCAATGCGGTTCATGGGTTCGTCTTGATCTTCATGCGAGAGGTTCCGGCAGCCCGCGCTGCTATGGAAAAGGCTATTGCCTTGGATTCGTCTCTTGCGCTGGCGAGGCTTGGGATGGGGCTCATCCTTACCCAAGAGGGCAGCTCAAGCGAGGGAATCGTTGAATTTGAAAAGGCAGCGGTGCTGGCTCCTCATGCTGGAATCTATCGCAGTTATTTAGGAAAGGCGTTCTTTGAAAATGAGAACGAAAAGTCTGCTCGCGCCGAATATGAATTGGCAATCTCCCGCGACTCTCAAGATCCCACCCCCTACCTCTACCGGGGATTTTTGAATCTGTCTCAGAATCAGCCCGTCGCGGCCCTTCGTGACGTTGAAAGCTCTATTGCACTCAATGACGGAAGAGCTGTCTATCGTTCTCGATTGCTCTTGGATCAGGATTTGGGGGTTCGCAGTGCCAGTTTGGCAAAGATATTTGATGCACTTGATTTCTCCGAGGCCGCTCGAATTGAAGCCATCAAATCTGTCTACAGGGATTATCGGAATTACTCGGCCCATCGCATGCTGTCAGAGAGCCAGGATACCGTGTTTCTAGCTGACGCGTCATTTTCAGAGCGGGGAAT
>CAZPBV010000384.1:0-2160 GCA_964584675.1 uncultured Bdellovibrionales bacterium | reverse complement strand
AATAGTGTGGGTGGAGAAGCAAGTTTTAATGACTATGACGCTTTATTTGATAAAGATGAAAACCGTACTGGCGTTAACGGCATATACGACGGCCGAGATGAGATCTATTCGGGCGAGGTCTTTCGAGCCGGTAAGTCGGGCAACTATGGATACTTCGTATCGGCGTCAAGCGATTTTGCCGATGGCACCAAGCACAATGATTTCCTGCGCGACTATCGTATTGCCCTGAGCGGCCAGTACCAGCCTACCTGGGAGGATCGGATAGTTGTTTCTGGCGAGGGCCAATTTCGCGAGCAGGAACAGCGCAATGGCTCGCCCCAGGAAACTGATTTTGGAGGCGGAGAGCTGGCAGTAGGCTATAATCGACGGGTTGATGCCGATTCAACTGTTGTAGGTGAGGTGCGGGTTTCTGATAGCGATAGCAATAGTCGTGAGTTAACGGTGTTGCCTGTCCAGATAGAAGAAAAACACGCTTTTGACGAGGCAGACATCGACGATGATGTACTGATCAATGAGTATTTAAGAGATGACCTCGTCGGGGTTCGAACCAGCATGCAGTACTTATTTAGCTCATCGTACCTTTCTCTTGTTGGAGGAGCTCAAATTTTTAACCAGCAAGTGACGAGAGGGGAAGATGGTCTTGTTATTGATGATTCCGCCGGACTTCTGAGCGGGCTTGACCGTTACCTTGAAACGCGTGGTGACAATAATCTCAACTCGTATGATGTGTATCTCTACACGATACCCCATCCTTTTTCATGGCTTGACCTTGATCTTGGCGCCAGCGCATCCCTCTTAGAAATTGAACAGAGAGAGATCACCCCTTACTTGGATGGAACCGATCATATTGATCATATTAATCCTAAACTTGGTTTTCTTCTCTATCCTTCCACTTGGGCTACCTTGCGCGGCGGTTATTTTGAGACGGTAAGGAAATCTTCCTTGGAGGATCAGTCCTCACTCGAGCCGACAATGGTTGGAGGGCTTAATCAACGTTTCAACGATGTGAGTGGTAGTCAGTCGCGAAATTGGGGATTGGGGCTTGATCTTAAGCTAGCTAGTTCAAGTTATGTTGGCGCAGAATGGGCTAAGCGCCACGTAATAGAGCCGGGATACGGCGCAGTGCATGCTATTGCCACGGATTTTGACGCGTTGGAAGAAGAAATTGGATACGTGGAAACGGGCTCGTCCGATGAGCATCTCACTCAGCATATCGTTCGATCCTACTGGTATCAAGTGCTCTCTGACGAAGTCGTGTCAAACGTTGAGTATCAGTACACCACTCAGGAACGGACGAATCCAGAATTGCCCCAGGAGTTTGATAATCATCGTTTTCGAGTGGGGACTCGCTATTTTCATCCCTCGGGATTCTTTGTTTTCTCAAGGGGCACATGGAGGTATCAGGACCGAGAGGAGAGTTTTTTCTTTGACGACGGCACCGAAGCATTCTGGATATTTGACGCCGGGCTGGGGTATAGAATTCCCCGGCGGCATGGCACGGTAGTGCTTGAGTTTAATAATATTGGCAATCATCAATTTCAATATGATAACTCGCTTGGGTTTGAGGAATTTACGGCCCAGGAATTTGCTGTTAGGCTCGTAGGTTCCTTCAATTTTTAGGCTCCGACAGCAGATGGTTGGCAGTGAGGAGTTTGCAATGGCTGTTGAAGTTTCGAGTGTACCGCATGGCGCATAGAGAACGAGGCCTCCTCCTCATCGTATGCGCGATTTTGAGTGCTCTTTTGTTGGGCCTATGCGCCCTTGTGGTAGGCCTTGGGCTGCATCTTTCCAATGCAACGAGAATGAGGAATATCACCAATGCCGCCGCACTCGCGGCTATAGAAGAGTGGGTAACCCTTGGGGGAAGTGGGCTGACCACCGATCAAAAGCTTACCAAGGTAGAGAATCGCATTAATTTTATCCTTGATCAGAATCGGCTTCCAGGTTTGAGAGATGCTGCGTTACATATTGGACGTGTCTATCTCGAGGGGGCAGGGGAAGGACAGCCCGACTTTGCAGGAGTATTGCGTCCTGGACGCATGTATCCGCGCGATCCCGAAAATGGAACCGATCCATGCGGGGGACAATACCCATGCTTACGTTACTATACTCATGGGCATCCCAACTTAGATTCCTCCTCGATCAATGCCTTCCAGTTAC
>CAZPBV010000383.1:0-2844 GCA_964584675.1 uncultured Bdellovibrionales bacterium | reverse complement strand
TATAAAGCGCGTTATCAGAGCGAACCTGATTTTATGGCGGCTCAGGGGTTTGACGCCGCGACATTGGCACTTGAAGCTCTCCAACGAGCACGGTCAACGAACGTCTCGTTCCAGGAGGCACTCCGATCAATAGATCTCTATGACGGACTTACGGGCACCATCAGAGTTGAGTCTAACGGAGAACTTTCACGAACCTTTGTTGTAGTGCGATTTGAGCAGGGTCAGCTCATACCGGTGGGAGAGTAGGAATGAAAAGAAAGAAAGCAAAGCAGGGGTCTCCTAAAGCTACGGCGTCTCAGTCATCGGCAGAACAAGACACCCCCCAGGGACTCCCGATCCCGGAATGGATTCCTTGCCTTCCGGCAAAGGATATTGTGGCTTTTCCTTCGGTCATGATGTCTCTATTTGTTGGCCGTCCGTCAAGCGTGCGTGCCGTTGAGGTAGCGAGTAACTCGGACAAGCTCATTTTTGTTGTAGCGCAACGAAACGTAGAAGTTGAGAACCCTGAACCAAAAGATCTTTTTCGTGTAGGGATAGTTGCCCAAGTGGTAAGGGTATTGCAGATGCCAGACGGCCGCTACAAGGTACTCCTCCAGGGGCTCGCGCGGGGTGGGGTGCGAAAGTATAAACAAGGGCCTGAGTTTTTGGCAGTGAGTGTTGAGGAATTGCTATCAGTATCGAAGAAGAGTCTGAGTGCTCGTGACGAGGCAATAATCAACCGCATTAGAGAAAACTTACAGATACTCGTTGAGTATGAGCATTTACCCGAGGAATTGTTGCTTGCCACTGAACAGGTGCAGGATCCCGGAATGTTATCGGACATTATTCTTGCCCACTACAAGCTTGATCCGCAATTTGCCCAGCAGGCGCTGGAAGAACTTAATCCTATCAAACGCTTGAAGATGACAGATACGTTTCTTGCCGACGATCTGAATCAATTTCTCATTTCGGAGCAAATTAGAAATCAGGCTCAAGATGAAATGAGTAAGGGTCAGAAGGAGTATTACCTCCGAGAGCAGATTAAGCAAATTCAGCGTGAGCTTGGCGAGGGCGAGGGAACTTCAGATGATTTGACTCACCTCAAGGACGCGCTGGAGAAAGCAAAACTGCCCAAGCCGGCAGCGTTGGAAGCGCGAAAGCAGCTTGGCAGGCTTGAACGCATGCACTCCGAATCAAGTGAATATGCCTTGTTGCGCACGTACTTGGAATGGTTATCTGATTTGCCATGGTCAACGATGACCAAGGATAGGTTGGATTTGAGTCGGGCAAAAAATATTCTTAATCAAGATCATTTTGGTCTTGAAAAGGCCAAGGATAGAATCCTGGAGTATTTGGGTGTTAGAAAGCTTAATCCCAAGTCGAAGGGACCAATACTTTGTTTCGTCGGTCCTCCCGGGGTAGGAAAAACCTCTCTGGGGCGATCAATTGCGCAGGCGCTTGATCGAAAGTTTTTTCGCATGTCCCTGGGCGGTGTGCGAGATGAGGCTGAAATTCGGGGACACCGGCGCACCTACGTCGGGGCTCTGCCTGGTCGAATCATACAAGGACTCAAGCAAGCGGGAAGTCGCAATCCGGTATTTGTATTGGACGAGCTTGATAAGGTGGGCGCCGATTTTCGAGGAGATCCGGCATCGGCGCTATTGGAGGTCCTTGATCCGCAGCAGAACAAAGATTTTACGGATCATTACTTGGGTCTTCCCTTTAATCTGTCGGAAGTTCTATTTGTTGCCACCGCCAATACCACCGATACTATTCCAGAGGCTTTGCTCGATCGATTGGAGGTGATTCATATCTCTGGGTATACGACCGAGGAGAAGTTGAGCATTGCCAAAACATTTTTGCTGCCGCGTCAATTGGAAGAGAATGGCTTGAAGGGCAAGAAGGTTACCGTAGGGGATGATGCTCTCCTATTTCTCATTGAGCGCTATACCCGCGAGGCTGGAGTGCGAAATTTGGAGCGAGAAGTTGGCTCATTATGCCGAAAATTGGCGCGGCAACTTGCCGAGACCGGAAAAATTAATACTAAGGTGTCGATAGATGGGGTCGGGGCTTTGCTGGGGCCGACAAAGTTCGATCCGGAGAGCAACGAACTTCAGGATGTAGTAGGCATTGCGCGCGGCTTGGCCTGGACGGTGCATGGCGGAGAGCTTATGCCTATAGAGGCGTCCCTGGCCCGTGGCAAGGGCAAGCTTACTCTGACAGGGCAGCTGGGCTCAGTCATGCAGGAATCAGCTCAGGCGGCTGTTTTCTATGCTCGTTCAAGAGCTGAAATGCTTGGATTAGATCCCGCGTTTCAGGAACGGTACGATATTCACATCCATGTTCCCGGCGGCGCAACGCCGAAAGATGGGCCCTCTGCGGGGGTTACCATCGTAACTGCTCTAGTGTCGGTGCTGAGCGGACGTAAAGTTTCAAAGGATGTGGCAATGACGGGAGAAATTACCCTCAATGGTAATGTCATGGCCGTTGGTGGTTTAAAGGAAAAGTCGCTGGCAGCCCTGCGCTATGGCATAAAGAAGGTTGTCATCCCCTTTGAAAATATTAAGGACATTGAGGAGATCCCCAAGGAACAGCGGGAGAAGATACGGTTTATTCCAGTCAAGCATGTGAGCGAAGTTCTCGAAATTGCTTTGTTAGGGAAGAAAGAAAAGGTCTTGGAGAACAAGCGTAGTAGAAGGCGAGCTTCTATGCAGATCAGGGTATGAGACTGTTCCGCCTGATTATTACTATGGTGCCCTTTTTTTTTAGCGTGGCGCAGGCCACTGATAAGGAGATATGCCTCTACCGCGGCGGTGATGGGGCAGTAGTTCAGGTAAATTCAAGAAACGATGTTCCTCAGCCCTT
>CAZPBV010000382.1:1145-2949 GCA_964584675.1 uncultured Bdellovibrionales bacterium | reverse complement strand
GGGGTATACTTGCGGCCAATCAAAATGCTGGCATTTTGATTGGCCGCAAGTATATCAGGTGCTACAGCCCAAATCGAATGGTTCTTGCTGGGGGGAATAGGGTCAATAGGTGTTCTTGAAATTGCCCCCAATTAAATTGTACTCCGGGGTCAGTCTTCCGCAGGGGTGCAATGTGCTCGTGCCCGACAATGGCTGAGATGGCATGGTGAGCGCAAATTTGAGCGCACAGTGCCGCTAGGGATTGATATTGCGTGCTCGTGAATTCTTGGTCCTCTCGCCCGACAAGTTCTATGCCGATGCTAAAGTGATTGACGTTTTCGCGGGAGTCGTCGTGATACGGCATTCGGCTATCGCCGGCATGCCAAGCGCGTTTTTCCTCGGGGACAGTCCGCCATACGGTGCCGTCGCGCGCGATGATGTAGTGAGCTGAAACGCGACAAGATTCAAGAAGATCAATGCAGGCTGACGCATCAAGAGGGTCCGGAGCGGCCGGCGCGTGCATGGCATGAATGACGATGGTATCAATTCCAATACCGGACGGACGCTCGTCATAGAGCGGCGTCGGCCTTGACTCGATTTTCATATACGCCAAGGGTACACTAGAAAACGCGCCATGATAAAGCAGATATTTGTTTCCACCACTGGCCAAGGTCTGTACGAGATTAGCAACGAAGTTGCGTCGGTTGTGCACGCTGCCATGGTCGAAGAGGGGTTGTGCACTGTCTTTGTGCAGCATACCTCTGCAAGCCTCCTTATTCAGGAAAACGCCGATCCGTCGGCAAAAAGCGATCTAGAAAAATGGCTATGTCGGTTAGTCCCAGAGCGCGATCCGCTGTATTCTCATACCGCCGAAGGGCCTGATGATATGCCAGCGCACATCAAGGCCGCCTTGACGGCCACCTCTGTTTCTATTCCCGTTGCTCAGGGCTCGCTGTGCTTGGGCACTTGGCAGGGAATTTATCTTTGGGAGCATCGCCGGCGGGGGCACCGCCGGGGCGTCGTTGTCCACGTAGCGTGATACAGAGTAACCGTTCAAAGGGGTAAGAATGGCAGCACTTCAAGATAGTTGTAGATGCGAAGATCTCGGATTAGCGCGCCCTTTCTTGTCGTTCCCGAATCGGGGACGGCAGATATGGTGAACGGGTACGATACAAACAGCGCCGAAAATTTCCTCAGTTGTTTGAGGGTCTTGGTCATTATAGCCTTACCCTTGCCCCCAAAATGGATCAAAATCTGTCGAACTAAGGATTAGCGGGAGAGAGGTCTTTGTAACCATGCAGTTTGCCGTTAATTATTCACGCTCGGCCAGTCTTCTGAAACAGGCGGGAAGAGTTACTATCGACTGTTGGAAGCTTTTTGAGGACGAGCAGTTGGTGCAAGAAGCTCGGGCGAATGTCCCGGTGCGAGTGCACTTTTCGTTTCAAGCCGGTTCGGGGGATGTTTTCCAAGCAGAGCGGATCGCGCTGACTGAACGGCTCCTAAGTATCTCGGATACCAGCACCGTTAATACACACTTGGGGCCAAGCAGCCCATGGTCTGAGCAAGAGTATATTGATCGTGTCTGCCGTGATGTGAGTGAGCTGTGCAGGCTATTTGGGCGCGAGAGGGTTATTGCCGAGAATGTGTTCCCGCAGTTTGCGGTCAAAGATCCGGCCTTTCATCCGGCGATTATTTCAAACATTATTCATTCACATGACATTGGATTCCTATTTGATATTGGGCATGCTTCCTTGGCGGCGAATAGGCGGGGAGAAGATGTTTTTACGTACATACGAGACCTGCCGCTGGGCCGCGTGAGAGAGGT
>CAZPBV010000382.1:0-1135 GCA_964584675.1 uncultured Bdellovibrionales bacterium | reverse complement strand
CACTGACCACTATCCTATGACAGAAAGCGATTACCACCTTGTTCGGTGGGTTTTTGGCTTGATTGAGAATGGCGTAATGGCAACCCCAGAGCTGGCTGCTGTCGAGATGGGCGGCGTCGGCGGGGTGCTGGAGGAGCGCGTTACCTTACATGACATTGCCGAAGCGTTGCCGCGCATATTCCAAATAATAAATAGCTGCGAACAGCGGAAAGCGGCTTAATACTTCTTGTCGGTCCGGATGGAGTACTGAGATTATCCAAGCATTCTGGTAATCGCCGCTATCATGCTGTCTTTGTACCACCACCTTGGGCCAACCACCTGCATGACTGACTCGCCGTTATCCGGATCAGGGACGGCTACCTGAAGGCCGCGGGGGTCAAAAACGATGCCGGTAGGAACCGTTGATACCTTGTAGAATTTCCTTGCGGTTCCTGCCGAGTCCAATAAGACCGGAAAAGGCACGCCAATTCTTTCAGCCGCCTTTTTCAATTCTTCCTTGCTGTCGTCAATACCGACGCTCACGACAGCTAGCCGGTCGGCGCCGATCTCTTTTTGCAGTTGCAACAGAGAGGGAAAAGATGTCTTGCACATGACGCACCAAGAACTCCAAAATTGCGCAATCACTACTTTGCCGCGGTAGTCGGACAGTCGGTGCAACGCTCCCGACAAGTCATAGAGATCGAGATGCGAGCGGGCAGCCTCTTTTGCCGCCGGCTGTAAAGAACAGCTTGCCGCCAGGAGGCAGAGGCAAGAAAACACCCAGGCCCACGATCGTTGCATAAGGAAAGTTTACCGCAATTTAGATAGGAATGAACATCCCGCGTCTTCCCCCTTGGCTCCTCTACCAACTTCTCCCCGCGCGCATCAGGAAATTCGGCAATAACCGAAGGTTTTGACGGATTTCCCTAGGGTAGTTTTTCTAGACTGACGCGGTACTACGAGGGCGATACAATGCTGAGTCGACTTGTATTGCGCTAGCTTGGTAGAGATTGTTCGGGCGAACACTTCGTTCAAGCCATGACAGATACCTGAGAATTTAAGTATAATAGAAAATGCGGGCGGGAAGCGAAGCCAAAACCTAAACGGCTCGGCTGCCGCTTCCCGCGTTTACGCGATTCAAACTGGGGGTGCCGGC
>CAZPBV010000381.1:1437-2962 GCA_964584675.1 uncultured Bdellovibrionales bacterium | reverse complement strand
GCAGGGAATCTTTTGGAAACGCTGGGGTCCATACGTCAGTGAGCGTTCTTGGGGCACGGTGCGCGAGGATTACAGCTCCAATGGAGATGCCTGGAACTGGCTGGATCATGAGCGGAGCCGGAGCAAGGCCTACCGGTGGGGTGAAGACGGCATTGCTGGTGTTTGTGATCGCTACCAGTTATTGGTTTTTGCTCCCGCATTTTGGAATGGGCATGATCCTATTCTTAAAGAGCGCCTTTTTGGGGTCGTGCCGGCGGAGGGCAATCATGGGGAGGACGTCAAGGAATATTACTTTTATCTTGATAATACCCCCTCCCATTCCTACATGAAGTATCTTTACAAGTATCCTCAGGCAGAGTTTCCCTATCAGCGCTTAGTTGAGGAAAATAAACAGCGCGCTGGAAAGGGGTTTGAATATGAGTTGCTGGACACGGGAGTGTTCGACGAGGATCGCTATTTTGACATTTTTATTGAGTATGCGAAGGCGTCCCCGGATGACTTGTGCATACGAATTGAAGCATGGAATAGAGGACCCGAGGCGGCCCCACTGCACATTATTCCACAACTTTGGTTTCGCAATGTATGGGCATGGGAGGACACCGATACTGTTTCAGAGAAACCAAAAAAACCGTCGATTGTCCTTCGAGAGACGTCGAGCAGCTACGTGTGCTTAGTGGCGTCGGACAAAGGGTGTTCACTGCTCAAGAACCTTCCATTCTCTTATGAACTCGGCGAGTTTAATTTGTATGCACAGATTAAGGGGATAGTTCCCGAGCCGTTATTTACCGACAATGAGACAAACATGCAGAAGGTATACGGCGCCGGCGAAAATAGCTGCGCATATACCAAGGATGCATTTCATGATTTGATTGTTCACGGAAACCGGTGCACCAATCCGAAGTCAACGGGAACCAAAGCGGGGATTCATTACCAAGTCATTATCGCGCCCGGTGAAAAGGCAGAAGTGTCGCTGCGCTTGACGCAGGAAGAACATTCTCTCCCCTTTGGTGATTTTGACGGTATCTTCGAGCAGCGCAAGAAAGAGGCCGATGAATTTTACGCATCCATTCATCCGCCCCATGCCAGCGCTGACGAAAAGAATGTGCAACGGCAAGCGCTGGCGGGAATGTTGTGGGGCAAGCAAATTTATCTTTTTGATGTTGAGAAATGGCTCAAGGGCGACTCCGTAAGCGCCCCGCCGCCCCCTTCGCGCTGGAACATTCGCAATCGGCATTGGACGCACCTCAATTCTATGCGCATTTTGTCTATGCCGGACAAGTGGGAGTACCCATGGTTTGCTGCCTGGGACCTGGCTTTTCAGTGCGTGGCGTTGGGGTTAGTCGATCTTGATTTCGCAAAAGACCAGATGTGGCTCTTGTTGTTTGAGCAATTTCAGCATCCGAATGGTCAAATTCCTGCCTATGAATATGAATTTTCCGATCTTAATCCTCCGGTGCAGGCGTGGGCGGAGTGGAGACTCTACAATATGCAGCAACGTCAGCGGGGTCCTAAGCATGCTGATCGC
>CAZPBV010000381.1:0-1427 GCA_964584675.1 uncultured Bdellovibrionales bacterium | reverse complement strand
AAGAATGCAGATATTGTCTCTGTTTTCATCGATCTTTTCTTGAAAAGTGTTTCCATAAATTATTGATTAACTTCACATGGTGGATCAATAAGGTCGATGCCGAAGGAAATAACGTGTTCGAGGGTGGATTCCTGGGACTGGACAATATCACGGTAGTCGATCGATCAGAAAAAATGCCGGAAGGGGTTACTCTTGAGCAGTCAGATGCCACTGGTTGGGTAGGCTTTTTTTGTCTTACGATGATGCGAATTGCTCTCGAACTGGCAAAATCAAATCCGGTGTATGAAGGGTTGGCAACCAAGTTTTACCAGCACTATGTGTACATAGGAGCCGCCATGAAGAACCGTGGCGGAAGAAATTTCTCGTTATGGGATGAAGACGACGGCTTTTTTTATGATGTCCTGCGCTACCCTGATGAAAGTTTCCATAAATTTCGCGTACGCTCCTTGGTTGGACTGATCCCATTGTTTGCTGTCGAGCGCCTGGAATCCGAATGGATCGAGCCCTTTGCTGACTTCAGCAAGCGTCTCGGGTGGTTTCTCAAGAATCGGCAAGATATCGTGCAGCGCTGCTGTTGGTGTTTGCGGCGCGGAGGCGAAGATGTGCATGTACTGACTATTTTGGATGAAGATCAGTTAAAGCGGGTTTTGGAGCTGGTTTTTGATGAGAATGAATTTCTTTCGCCTTACGGTATTCGCAGTCTCTCAAAATTCCACGAGGAGCATCCATTTCGATTCGGCGAATCCGTGGTGCGCTATGAACCGGCCGAATCTGACTGTAAACTGAAGGGGGGAAACTCCAACTGGCGTGGCCCTATTTGGTTTCCGACAACCTTTTTGTTAGTCGAGTCGCTTCGAAAGTTGGGAAAAGCATATGGAGAGAATTTTACTTTAAGAGGTTCCGGAGGAAGACAGGAGTCGTTTACCGAATTAGCTCGTGATTTGGCCGATAGGATGATTAAAATTTTCACCCGTAATGACGAGGGTCGGCGAGCGGTCTATGGAGGTACCAAGAAATTTCAGGAGGACCCTCACTGGAAGGACTATCTGCAATTTTATGAGTACTTCCATGGTGATAATGGCGCCGGCCTGGGCGCCTCTCACCAAACTGGATGGACCGGTTTAGTGGCAGTCCTCATTGATGAGTGGCGGCGGTAGGCGAGCTTCCTGTTCATTGCAGCCCACCGCGTTCGCTGTCCCATGCAAAGGCAGTATCGCTCCCTTGGGGATGTCTGGCTGTTCCGGTGAAGGAGTCCTCTTGGGCCTCGATGGCGAGATCTACCCCTTCGGAAAGCCGATAGATCCCTGGAAGCTGTTCACACTCTTCCTGAGCACATGATAAATAGTGTTCGTAGCGCATAAAGTAGGTTTCTTCGGCCAGGGCTACGTTGCGTAAGTCTTCCCGGGCTCGGGTGTCGAATGCCACCT
>CAZPBV010000380.1:0-2969 GCA_964584675.1 uncultured Bdellovibrionales bacterium | reverse complement strand
ATTTCTTGAGCAATAACACATAGCCCGGACTTCGGCTGGTGAGAAGACCGGGCTAGTACCTTAGCAGATCATACATCTTCGAGAGCCTCTCTTGTTCTCTTTCTTTGTCCGCCGAGTGAGTAGATTTTTCCTATCGCGCCACGCACTTATTGTGCTCTTCGCATAAGAGGTGCTTTGGCGCGGTGCTAAAGCGAACAAAGAAAGGAAGGTTTTCTATGCGGTTGTGCTTATATTGCAGGGATGGCCTGATTTATTTCTCCTTCGGCAGCACCGTCCGCATGCTTGCAAGAGACGGAACAGTTGACTGGATCCAAGTCCCGAACCTTCAGATAGATGCCCGGCTCATTCCTGACGAAGAGCGGGTAGCTTTCCGTGTAATAGAGGACCCTCGGTTTCACGGATCCTACGATGTTGACGGGCGCCTTGAGACTGGCGTTTCAGCCTTCATGGCTCAGTCCGTCCTTCTCACACCGAATAGTCCGACGCATCTTTTTGAGGGACCAGCCGAGATCGGACTCAAGGCCTGCGCCCATCAACCGGACGATAGTCGCGGACTGTTCATTCACGTCTTCACCATGGCCGGGGCAAACGGCACGCCAGTCATGCTGGATTTCACCGTGTTTGTCCCCTTTCACTGAAAGGAACCACAGAAGGTCTCGATGGGGCGGTATCACTGTCGCCCCGTCGAGACACTTGTTCGCTCAAGCACCGGCTAAGGCAATGTACCGCGCTACCGTCACGAGCCCGGCCTTCGGCTGGTGAGAAGTCCGGGCTAGCCTGCATTTTGTCGCTGCTCAACAACAGCGGTAACTATGGCAATCGTGCTGACGAGCGTTTCGTGCTCGTGCCGGAGTCACTGGTTGCGGACAGAATTACGGTAAGCTTCTTGCGCCCGCTGATCCGTGCGCTTAACTTTCCGGCATATTGATGAGTCTTCTTCTCGGTGAGAGTCACCGTGCCGATCGCCTTGGTGCCTTGGTTTACTTCGGCAACAACCGATTGAATTGAAGACTCGCTGACAACTCGCGCCGATACATTCACCACAACACGAGCGCCGGCCCGCCGAAGTTTTACCTGAAATTTCGAAATGGTGGGAGTTTCTCCATCGGTAGAACCACCCGGAACCTCAATGCCGTCAACAGGAGCCGGTGATAGTGAAGAGTCGGGGGATCCAAATGCGCCCACGATGCGAGAACTGCCTGAGTCTGAACCCGAAAAGTCGCGCGTGAAGGCGTTGGCAAGAACACCCTCGGGAACCGCTGGGGACGTAGGTCTGTCGCCACTGGGAAAGGTTGCCAAAGTTGCTACCCGAGCGCTAAGCAGTGAGCTCCCCGCCTGCGGGCGAAAATCCTTACTTTCAGCAGACTGAAGCTGCGGTTCGTAGGAATTGATAGTATTGCTTGACTGTAACTGGGTAAGATTGCAGCTTGCGTTGGAGGGCTGACAACCCTGCGAACTATCCTCTACCCCTAAGGCCGTGCTCGAATTCCCATTCCAAATGACATTGCCGTCAATCACCACATTGGTATCGGCCAATTGTGGTGATGATAGATTAACATCGCCTGACGGAGCGCGCGGACCATAAATGGCAAAATGTGTCTCCGCGCTTACCCCAGCTGGGTTGTAGACAATGTTGTTGAGGATATAGATATTTCTATTACCAATCGGCTCAGGCGAGGTCCGCACAGCCGCCGGCCCCCACCCGCCCGTAGCCTGGTAACTCGCGCAAGTGCTGTTGGCTCGACCATCTGTCTCCCCGTCGCATGTGCGCTCACCAAAGACCACTTCAATAAGGTGAGAGCGAGTCCCCACCCGATAAGCGGTATTGTGCGCCAATAAAATATTATAGCCGCCGTTGACCCCGAACGCAGCACCCTCGGTATTATAGATGAGATTGTTGATAAACTTAATGTCGTAGGCCTCGTAGTGCAGCCATGGCGACGTCATGAACTGAAAGCCGCTTCCTTGCCCGGCAGTAAAACCGCCGGTCCCGCAATTGTAAAACTCATTTGCTTCTACACGAATATACGCCGAGCCGCCCTTCACGTAGGCGCACCAATCGGCAGCCTCATGCACCTTATTTCCAATGATGTGACCATACTGAACGCCAACAAAGTCAATATTGTTGTCATCGGCATAGACAATGTTATTGTTTTCGACATAGACATACTGAGATTGGTTAACCTTGAGAGTCTCATGCGCGCCGTTCGTTTTTGACCCGCCGTTAAGCACACAACCTCGAATCAAAAGGTGATCGCATGACTCGCAGTGAAACGCATCCCCACCGCCAGCAGGCGTAATATTTACTCCAATCAGATAGAAATACGACACGTTGGCCATATTTATATCCCGGGTAAGTTTGACGGCTGACTGCCCAGATGCAGCCCTTAAAATAATTGGGTACTGGGCAGTTCCGCGTTTCAACTCCCAGTAGTTGGGCAGCTCATCACTGCCGTAGTTTCCATCCATGAGGTTAAAACGATATCCCTGCGACAAAGTGGTTGACGTGGGAATTTGATTCCAAGCATGCTGTACAGTTTGCCACGGAGACGCGGCAGAAAGTCCATCGTTCGAATCGGATCCCTGAAGCGGATCAATGTAATAGTCAACGACGCTCGGGCTTCCCATATCATATGAGTAGGAGTCGAGAGACTGGGCCACTATCGTCTGCGAGGTCGTTAACAGAACAATATAGGCCAAGACCAAAAATATAGCGGCGGCTAATGGGAATGTCCGTTTCGAATGGTCAACGTGTGTACAATTTTCGACGTTTTTGTAGTTCATATGGTGTTGTACATCCAGACTACCCCCATAGTAATCCCGCCATCGGGCTGCTGCTTGAAGGATATTTCTAATGAGGATTGCAATATTACGATTTGGCATGCATGCCTGTCGTCAAACTGCCAAAAAACCTTGATAACTTAACCGCGCATGACCGCACGTATCATTTGCTGCAAGTGCTTTGGGTC
>CAZPBV010000379.1:2451-3002 GCA_964584675.1 uncultured Bdellovibrionales bacterium | reverse complement strand
ACCGTGTTGAGGCCAGTGTGCCGTTAGCGCAACTTCATTTGCCGGCCGGATCTCACCAGCTATATTTAGAGGCTTCTATTGTTGGCGAGGACGGACGGGCTCTCTGCGGGACTTTGGTGCCCTTTTGCGCGGCAATAGCCGCCCCGTTGCCGTTTTCTAGTAGGAGGGAAAAGACTGCTAACGTTGAGAGCGCCTCGGGTTCGGGCGATGGCATATTGCCGGTCACCGATCCGTACACGGGGTTAACTCTTCGGGACTTCTCGGCGATGTTTGCGAGTCAGGGCTTGGGGTCTGAAGATCTGCTCGTGAGCTTGCGTCTTTCGCATGCTGACTGGCGTAATCGTGCAGCTCGGGTGTTATTCGAGGTTGAAGCCAATGGGAGTGTGCTGCATAGACGAATCCTCTGTGTCGGAGGTTTTGCCGCCTCGCCGGATCAATACCTAACAATCGCAGTGCCGAAGACTGATCTCGTGGTGGGCGAGGAGAGTGCCCCGGGTTCTGAAACATCTTTGCAGGTAGGAGTGAAGGTGCTGACCCTGGAGGACCGGGCG
>CAZPBV010000379.1:0-2441 GCA_964584675.1 uncultured Bdellovibrionales bacterium | reverse complement strand
TCTCTCTTTTGCTCCGACGGCTTCAGAGGCTCCGCCAGTCGCTGTTTGCTACGAACCGCTGCGTGTGGAGGCTGTGCTTCCAAGGGCGAGACCGCTGGCAGCGATGGTGGATCTTGATGTGATTCTGACAGTTAATTTTAGTTCGCCTGATGCGCACCAGGGGACGCTGTACTACGAGACCGTAGATGCTAACGGGAACGCGCTAGCAGGGGGGCAAGAGTCGGGCAACGGAACAGGGCCCGGGCTTCCCGGTAGTATCTTGCGAATCGATTTTTCGCGTCCGTATAACGAAAGTTCATTTCACTCCGGGGAGTATCAGTTTGTTGTTCCCGTGACGATTCATACCGACCAGTCGGTCTTCTCCAATGAATTGCCCAACGGCGACCAGCGTGAGTCTTTTATCAAGCTCATGTTGTTTTCTCGTCTCGGCCGTTTGGTTCAAGTTGTTGAGAAAAAGATCCTTGTTGGCGCCGGAGATCTGGGGCGCGCGAAAAGCCGCATGGCCGGCAAAGAAGCGCGGCCGCGTCAGGGGTGGTGGCAGCGAGGACTATTTGCTCGCCGTTAGCCCGGACTACCCGGACTAGGTTTTGTTGTTCAAGAAATGCCTTTCCGCTCGGTCTTTTGCAGGCAGCTTGGGCAGAGACCGTCACCGAGGAGCGCAAGCGATGTGCGCTGCGCGCAGCGGCGGCACAAGGTCTGAAAGTGGCTCTTGAGAGGCTCCAGATACAGGAGTAGCCCCTCGCTGCTCACCAAAAAGCAAAGAAAGGCGAGAAGTGAAATCTCGCCACTCAACAGTAGTACCCCGCCGCAAAACGAGAGCACACGCGCTGCCATCATCGGAACGATATTAAAGACGAATATAATATAATTTGCTCGCTCCACCCATAGGCTGCGATTCCTTGAAAACTCTTGACGAGTTCGCCGATGTTCAGCAATGGTCTTTCGTATCTCGCGTACCGCCACCATGGCTACGAGCAGCGCCGCAAGCAGTGCCACTATGCTCACTTCTCCGAACCTCAGCGCCGCCTCCGCAAAAATAACGGCCCCAAAAACCCCTAGGATAACAAGCACCTGTGTCTGAGAAAGCTTTGAAAAGCGCGACTGTAGTTTGTCGAGCGCAAGGAGTAGTTCAATGACTCTTTGCCGCACCAGGGCAAGAGAGCACAGCACAACCACCATCACGAGAATGCCTCGCGCCAAGCTCGCAAGAGGGGGGTTAAGTGGAAGGGCTGTTTGTCCATGAATCCAAACAAAAGTGAGGTCGAGCGGAACCGAGAGCAAGAGGAGCTGCCATAACCGCCGCGCTTGGCTATAGTAGTAGCCGCTCGTTAAGGTAATAGGGGTAAACAGCGGGGAAGCGGGGAGCGGATTGGCTGGATGATTTCCGCCATTCGTTGGGGTTACCGGACCAAGTTTTTTCTTGATACGTTCCAGTGAGTTAGTAAGCAATTGTTTCATGACATGGATTTCACTACTATCGGCACCGTCGGCTCTTTGGTCAAGAATGATGTAGCGCTTCGCAGACTTAAAGGAATAAGGGGCTTTTATGCTCGCCGCCAATCAAAATATCCCCATTTTGATTAGCGGCGAGTATAGATAGAACGACTCCAAGGATACGTGTGCAAGTAAAAGTTGCAGTTGAAGAGTTCCTCAGTATTAGCGCGCTTACCCAAGCCCTCAATGAAACTTTAGAATCGGAATATCCGCGAGCGCTATTCGAAGGCGAATTGTCGGAGATAAAGATTGCTCAGAGCGGACATGTGTATGCGACTATTAAGGATGAGCGTAGTCAGCTCAGTATAGTGCTCTGGGCAGGCACTGTCCGAACCTTGCGCTTCAAACCTGAGGTGGGCATGGCGGTGCGCTGTCAGGGGCGGCCGACGATTTATCCAAAATCGGGGCGTTTTCAAGTTGTTGTCGACAAGATGTCTCCCGCCGGGGAGGGACTGCTTCAGAAAAAGTTTCTTGCGCTCAAGGAAAAACTTGAAAAGGAGGGTCTGTTCTCTTCGGAGCGCAAGCGCGCAATACCCTTTATCCCGCGGGGCATAGGAATAGTAACTTCCATGGCGGGGGCGGCTATTCACGATATGCTCGTTCGGCTTAAAGAGCGCATGCCGCACATTCCAATTTACGGCGTCGATGTTCGGGTGCAGGGCCCCGGGGCGGCTGAAGACATTGCGAGCGGCATTTCATTTCTTGCGTCAAGTGGATTCGTTGACGTGCTTATCGCAGGTCGCGGGGGCGGTTCGCTGGAGGACTTATGGGCATTCAATGAAGAAGTGGTAGTGCGGGCCATCTTTGCATCAGCGGTTCCTGTTATTTCTGCTGTCGGGCATGAGGTGGACGTTACCCTCTCCGATTTGGTGGCGGACGTGCGTGCTCCGACACCGACAGCGGCTGCGGAAATGGCCGTTCCGGTCCGCGCCGAGCTTTCAGCGACT
>CAZPBV010000378.1:0-3039 GCA_964584675.1 uncultured Bdellovibrionales bacterium | reverse complement strand
TAGAGCCATATCAAAGTCTCGATTACAGCGAAGTTGAATAATTACAGCAAATTAGCCTCATCAGCCTATATCTCCCTATTCACATCAAACGTAAAGATTCGCAGCCATAGTGTCGATCGTTATGTAAGACAATTTCTCATTCGCTACGCCAACGGCCAGCTCCGGGGAAGGCTGACGTAAGTCGGTGAATTCGAAACCCAAAAGGGAATTTCGAACTTACTATCTCTGAAAAGCTTGAGTCAGTGCGCGTGGTAGCGCCTGAGTAACTTTTATTTGAAGCACTGGCCCATGTCTAGTAACTCTCGAGGACGCTCGACTCAAATAATGACGGCGGATTCGCTCCATGGCGTCTCAACGGGAGATCCTATTTTTGCCATCGAGCGTTTGATTGAACAAGGCGAAGAGTCGCGTCGTATATACTGCTCTATTGCTGATACCGCTCAGGAAATCTGTCAAGCAGAAGGCATAGGGATCTTTCTTCCGGCCGAGCGAGCCCAGCAAGAACGAGAACTCGTGGCCACCAGCGGCAACTTTGTCAAAGTTGAACAACCCGTCGTTACCGCTCAAGAGCCCCCGCAAACCGATTCAGTTTCCTACGATATCGTGTGTCTCGGTGCTCCCATTGGCACCCTGGTGGTTCAAACCCCGCAATCACTTGGCCCCTATGAACAAGGTCTGGTGCGCTCCCTTGCGCATGCCGCTGGGGTCGTCTTCGAACGGCAAAAACTCTCCAACACCTTGCAGCACTTCCTCGATCGACTGGAGGTCCTGAACGAGCTCAACCAACTCATTGCCAGCAATGTCGGTTTGGAGCGCATGGTAAAAAGCCTTGCGCGAGAGAGCGCGTTTCGCTTTGCCGCCGATCTTTCGCTGCTTTTTCTCATCAATGAAGAAAAGACCGTTCTTGAACCAAAGGGCGGATACGGGTGCTCTCCGAATTCAGTTCCAAAAACGATAGATCTTAGCTCCGGACTGCTTGGTCAAGTAATGCGGGTGGGCGGTCACATATCGGTTGCGCACCTGGCCGGTCACCAAAATCATCAACTTGATTTCATAGAAAACCTCGATGTCAAATCCATCGACCTCTGCTGCCTTGAAGTGAGAGGAGAGCCTCTTGGCGCCCTCCTGATTGGCTATAAGCGCGAAACATCCCTTTCAAAAGATGACTTAACCCGATTTGAAGAGTTCTGTCAGGGCGCCGCGGTTGCGATCGCCAATGCCCGGACTCAAGAAAGAATTCAATCATACACCGAACGCTTGGAAGAGTTAGTCGAATCGCGAACCGCCGACTTGGCGGTCCAAACAGCCAAAGCGGAAGAGGCTAACCGAGCCAAATCGCGATTCCTCGCTAACATGAGCCATGAGCTTCGCACTCCTCTTACCGCAATTGTAGGATATTCCAGTGTGCTCGTTGATGGTGTTTTTGGCCCGGTCACCGACAAACAGCGCGATGCGTTACTTGCCATTACACGTTCAAGCGATCACTTAAAGAACCTGATTGATGATGTGCTCAATCTAGCCCGCATTGAATCGGGAAAAGAACAGCCCGAACCGACACGTGTTGTGGTACGAGATCTCCTTGGTCAGGCGCAAAAACTCATGCTGCAAACCGCCATTGGCAAAGGCGTGCAAATCCAGCCCGTAAAAATCCCAGAGGAACTCAAAGACATCGCAGTATTTGTCGACAACAAGCATTCTCACCAGATAGTCATCAATCTCATGTCCAATGCCGTTAAATATACGCCCAAGGGCGGGCAGGTCAGCGTGTCCGTTGCCATGGCCGGGGATATGGTGCGCATTAGTGTGACGGATACCGGCGTCGGCATTCCTCCACATAAACTTACCAAGTTGTTTGAACGCTTCGAGCGCGGAGAGGATACCTACAGTAAAAGCCAGGAGGGAACCGGTATCGGCCTCAATCTGACGCGGCACCTGGTGGAAATAAACGGGGGTCGTATTGGTGTCGAGAGCACCGAAGGAAAAGGATCTACTTTTTGGATCATGCTTCCGATTGCTTCGCAACAGGTTTCACAAATCAGCAGCAGCAATGAGGCGGACCAAACCAGAGCCCGGCTTGACGGGCTTACCACCCTTGTGGTTGATGACAATCCAGATACCTGCGAAGTGCTGCGGACGGTTTTGGCTGCGGCCGGAGCAACAGTGCAAGTCGCGGGCAGCGTTAAAGACGGTATTGCAGCCCTACAAGCTGGCATACCAGACATTATTCTTACCGATCTTGCAATGCCCGGCGAAAGCGGGCTCGCCCTCATTGAGTACGTGCGCGGAACTCACGGCCCCCATTCGCAGCTACCCATTATTGTACTCAGCGCCTGCGCATTTGAGAGCGACCGCGAGTCAGCGCTCAATGCGGGAGCCTCCATTTTCTTACCCAAGCCGTTTAGACCTCTCGAGGTGGTGTCAAATGTACGCCAACTGACGCTCAGCTATGCCATGAGGGGGAGTTCCTAGTATGGATTTCATGAGGAATGGTGCACTATGGTAGCTAAGGGTTCCGAATCAGATACCACCGCGCGGCCCGACACGCAGAAGGCTACCGATGCGCCCAAAGGAGTATTGACATCGGAGCAAATGATAGAACGACTACGCTCGGCACTGCGGCGTGACGGAGACTTTCCCGCAAGCGCTAAAATTGTAAGCGAGTTGCGGCAGCTCACCTCCGATCCAAAAACAACGGCAAACCAAATAACCGAGGTCATTCTCCGCGAGCCTTCACTAGGCACCCGCGTGCTGCACTTAGTGAACAGCTCATTCTATCGCAGGGCCAAACCCATCATGACCGTGAGCCAGGCAGTCATACAAATTGGCATGAAACCGCTGGCCGAGCTGTGCGCGGGTCTCATCTTGCTACAGAAGTTCGTTCCCGCCGCCCGGCGCGGGGGGACCTTTGCCAATTGCCTGCGCAAAACCGTCCTGAGCTCGCTGATGGCAAGTTCTATCTCAAACGAAGTCAAGCTCCCAAGCTCCGCCGCCCAAGGTTCCAACCGCAATGAAGAGTATGGGTATCTAGCAGCGACCTTT
>CAZPBV010000377.1:0-3046 GCA_964584675.1 uncultured Bdellovibrionales bacterium | reverse complement strand
TCAAGGGGCTTTTCACGCTCAATCGCTCGTTGATCATGCGGAAAAGCAGGGTCCGGCACCGTTCTTGCGCCCTTCTTCAAAAGGGAACCCAAGGGTCCGCTCGCACAATACGCCATAGCAAGGACCAAAAAGCCCACCTGTTGGCTGTACCATATGAGCGCAATCAGCACTCCCAGAGCCAGTCGAGCCTTCCCTCTCATTCGGCCTAAGTGCATTTGTTTGACACTTGGAAATTCAATCTTCGAAACCATCAAATATGCCAGAAGCGGCATGAGAATGGAACTCAAAACCACCAACAGAGGAGAATCAGACTGATAGGGAAAACAATTCACAACCGCGCCCACCGCTCCGGCGGCACCCGGGGTGGGCAAGCCCGAAAAGCTCTTTAAGTTCTCCGGTGAAATATTAAATCGAGCCAAGCGCCCCGCAGCGCACAGCGCATATACAAAGACAAAAGGAACGCCTAAATCACTCGCCGTTAGCCAGTACGCCCAATGATACACCACAACCGCGGGTGCCATGCCGAAGGAAACGAGATCAGCAAATGAGTCTAACTCAACCCCAAATTTCGAGGTAGCATTTAGCTTACGTGCCACTCGTCCATCCAGACCGTCCAGCAAGATCGCAAACCCTAATGCCAGCACCGCCTTTTCATACCGGCCGGTGGCCGCATATAGACAAGCTAAAAACCCGCAGAACATGTTCCCCAGAGTAACCGCGTTGGGTACCACATAACGGCGACGGTAAAGCTGCTCCTTGAGGAGCAATCGTTTAAGCTTTTTCTGTTCCGAGGGAAGATTCGGCAACTGATCCATGCCCATACGCGCTCTCTTGCCCACTGACTCTACTCAAAATGGTAGGTGTACCCCAATATGATGCTGACAGCGTCATAATCGATTGTCGAAGCACGGGGCCTCCCAAAGAGAAAAGTTTCCTCGGTCGGCTCAGAAAGATTAGCAACTTGAAAAAAATTTTGGGCATCCCCAAAACTATACACTACTCCCAATGAAACATCTGAGCGTTCGCGATGATAGGTTGAACCTAAGGTGACATGATACATGTTCCAATCGGTAATGCCGAGCCCAATGCCGTCTCCGGAATAGGGACGTGCATACGAATAGTCGGTACGAAAGCTGGTAATCAAATCGATTCTGTCGGTCAACTCTTGCTCGATACCAATCGCAAAGTTAAGCACCGATTTGGCAGCGTCCGATATACTCAAAAAATCCCTGCTATCCACCCCGCTTGGCGCCGAACCAGGAGGCCGAATAAAATCCTGGCTATCCGGAACCAACACATTGTATCGACTCACTGAACCAAACCATTCCAACCCTCCATCAACGCGCGTTCCCTCTAACAGCTCCCACTCAGCGCCAAGCGCCACGGAGAGGGGGTTGCGATACTTGGCGCTCAGACCATCCTGCCTATCAGATGCGACAAAACTTCCCGGAATGCCGTCACCGTCAAAATCAACATTAGTTACGGAAGTATCACGCGCCGAAGAGCCTCTCCCATGAATGTCAATACTTGGGGTGGTAATAGTAAGGCCTAACTTTACCGAACCAAGATCCACAACCGACCCTGCCTTCCACAAAAGACGCAGGTTGTAGAAATCGAAAAAGGTGGAGGAGTCGCTAGCCGCATTCTGTAGTTGGTTGACCGCCCGAGCACTCGTTTGTGCATTAAGATTCTGGGCGCGATAAGCAAGAAAAGTTGAAACTCCAAATGAAACAGATTCCGCAGGAGCATGGGCATAACTCAACCCCGCCCAATATTCGTCTAAGTCGCTACTGACAGAATATGACCCAAGATAGTTTTCTGGGCCGGGAAATGCCGGATTAGAGATAACATCAGATACAAAATCAGTCCGAGCCGAAGCATCAATATTGGATGACGAACGAGTCAAGAGAGAGTAACCGAGCACATGGCAGGGACAATCACTCGGAAAATATACTCCCGAAACCAGTAGGGGAACAATTTCAACCTGTTCCGAGTCAAGGTCACTGCCTGTTCCGGCGCCGTTCTCAAGCGAGCCATTTTCATAGCGAAAGGCGTTTGCGCTGACCGCAACCGTTTCATCATCCATCAGCCCAAGTGCGGCGGGATTATAAAATCCAGCGCTGGAATCACGAACGCTCCCGACCACGGCGCCCGAAAGTAGTGCCGAACGAGTTCCGAATTGATTGTTCCAATAGTTACGGTCCTGGGCCTGCCCCGTAGTCAGAGCAACAGGCAAGAAAAGTATAATGAGGAGCATGGCATGCTTGGGGTTCACTAGAGCTTCATACCATACACGCACCGAATCTCAAAAAAGGACTCCGGATAAGACTCAATAGCGCACTCCCAGCGGCTTGCTGGCAGGCCGGAACTCACTATGACGAGAGCATGACCTTAGTCGATAACAATAAGTAATAATCTTCAAAACGCGTTCAAGACCCCCTTAAGAACGGCCGACAATGGAGGGGAATCTTCAAGAGCAAGCTCATGAGAACAAATAAGAGAATATGAAGAGACCGAACAATACGACTCCTAGTCCCGCGGCCTGGCATGCCATTTTTGTGTCACTCGCGATTCTCCTCATTCCGTCCGCAGCCCATCCCGAATGCCGAGAGGTGAAATACAAGTCGCTTCAGTCCTCTCAGGACACCTTAGCTATTCGAATTGAGCGCGCGAACTTAAGAAAAATAAAGTTTCGCAGCATGGTGGTATTAGCCGGAAACAGCTGCCGCTCGCGAAATAGCCGGCTTCCCAATTTTTGCTCCAAGTACCTATCAAGCGTTCAATTGCTTTCAAGATTGCAACGCCTACAGCGAAAAATAGCCCGTCAATTGAGTCGATGCTCTGTTCCGGCTGCCGCTCCGCCGCGAACTGCCGGCACCCCTGATGTCGCCCCACCTGTATTCACTACCACTTCCCCGCCGCCCCCGCCCGGCCCAACGGAGCCCCCCATCCCTACGTCCTCTCCACCTATTTTGGCGGAACCCATGACGGCCGCCCTACGTACTCGTTGTGTCGCTCCTTGCGGAGTATTTTTTGATACCGTTGA
>CAZPBV010000376.1:0-3047 GCA_964584675.1 uncultured Bdellovibrionales bacterium | reverse complement strand
AATTGGTATCGCAGGCGCTTTTGCCGTGTATCTTGCGGCGCAAAATGCAAAACCAGGATGTAATGTGCGAGAGACTGTGCTAAGCGCTAGCCGGTCAATTCGGGAGGCGCGTCCAACGGCGGTCAATCTTGCTTGGGCAGTGGATCGGCAATTGCGGGTTCTTGATTCTCAATACTCAGACAAGGAACTTGCCTCGGCCTTGCTTGAAAGCGCTGTGCTTTTGGCCGATGAGGACGTTCAGTGCTGTAAGAGTATTGGTGAACATGGCTTTGAGTTGCTTCGTCAGCTTTACCGCGAATGTGGCGAGAGGCCGCTCAATATCATGACGCATTGTAATGCAGGTTGGCTTGCCTGCATTGACTATGGCACGGCAACGGCGCCCATTTACCTTGCACACGAGCGTGGATTGCCGGTGCATGTTTGGGTCAGCGAAACCCGCCCTCGAAACCAAGGGTCCTTTCTTACTGCATGGGAGCTTGGGCAAGCGGGGATTGAGCATACCCTTATTGTTGACAATGCGGCTGGAATACTCATGCAGAAGGGGGCGGTGGACGTGGTCCTCGTTGGTACCGATCGCACGACGGCCCAAGGGGACGTTGCCAATAAGATTGGCACGTACATGAAGGCACAGGTAGCTGCCGCGCATCACATTCCCTTCTATGTGGCGGCCCCATCGTCAAGCATAGATTTTAGAATGCTAGAAGGTCTCTCGATTCCGATCGAGGAACGGAGTTCTGAGGAGATAACGTTTATCCGTGGTCTAGCGCCGCATGGTATGGAGTCGGTGCGTATCGCTCCTCCGGAGGTGAGAGCCTCCAACCTCGCCTTCGATATTACTCCCGCTGCGCTTGTTACTCGATTGATTACCGAGCGCGGAAGTTGCCGAGCATCCAAAGAGGAGCTGGCAGCACTATTTCCCGATCGCCTCACATGATTCTTGGGATGGTTTCAAAAATACTTCTTGATATAATCTCTACGCCACCCTTTTCTATTGCCGGTCCTTGTTGGAATAGTAGAGCACACGTTCTACTGCGTTATGGGGAGATTCAGGAACCACGGCCCTCAAGCGAGTGAGTAGTTCCTGGCATTGCTCGAAACAATTGCTTATGGCAGCCTTTTCTAATTCTGCTGAGATGTCTCCAATTTCATCACAGCCAAATGCTCCGGCCCCGGCAAGTTGGTGAGCGTGGCGTCTCAGCTCTACAAAATCCCTGGAAACAAGCGTTCCCTCAATAGCGGCTAGCCGCTGAGGTAGCTTGGAAAGGAACCGTTCTACAATGCGATAGAAGTCCGCCGAATCAACTTCCCGCGACGGTTGAATGGGATCAAGATCGGATGTTCGGGGAAGATACATCGCCAATGCCGCCAGCAGCTCTTTCTGTCGAAACGGCTTACTGAGACAGTAGTTTCCTCCGGCGTTGAGATATTCTCTCATTTGCTCATGATTCATTGTTGCTGTTAGGAAGATAATCGGTTTCTCATATCCCCGTGTGCGCAGTATCTGGGTCGCCTCCAGCCCATTCATGACTGGCATTTGAACATCCATGAGAACAAGGTCAAACTCTCCGTCCATCGCTCGTTGGAGCCCTTCGCTTCCGTTATTGGCGCATTCAACGGACATGCCGGAATTCTCCAATAGGCAAGTAATAAGAGACCGATTATCCTGGCAGTCCTCCACCAAGAGGATCTTTCCACTTAATTGTTGGGTGGGTTCCGTTTCTATTTTGCTTATTTTTGTTGCGGGCCAAGAGGTATTGTCGTCAATGATAGGTACTGACTGTAGAGGTCCTGTGGCAAAGGTTGCGATGAACGTGCTCCCCTGTCCAGGGATGCTGCGCATCTGGAGAGACCCCCCCAATAGTTCCGTAAGATCTTTGGAAATAGCCAATCCCAGACCGGTACCCCCATACGTGCTTGCTATGGTCGAATCAACCTGTGTGAAAGGTTTAAACAGTTTTGAGCAATCTTCCGCGGATATTCCAATCCCCGAATCCGATACCTCGCATATGAGGAGCTCCTGGCTATAGTCGACTCGGAGTGTTATCGTGACTCCTCCTTGCGCTGTAAATTTGACCGCATTGTTTGCCAAGTTGAGCAGGACTTGGCGAATCCGTAGCGGATCGCTGCGAATAGCAATTGGAACCGGGGGTTGAAAGTCAATGGTGCAGGCGAGCCCCTTGGACTCCGCTTGCCTACGAATAGTCGCGTCGATGGCCTTCACAATATCAAGCAGGCACATAGGAACGCGCTCTACTTGTAGCTGGCCGCTCTCAATCTTTGCGTAACTAAGGATATCGCTAACCAGATCCAGCAAGTGCTGCCCGTTTCTCACAATAGCCTCGCACGAGTTTCTTGCTGAGGAGGTTGGCGACACTTGGTTAAGCAATGATTCGCCAAAACCAATAATCGCTGTAAGCGGTGTTCTAATTTCGTGGCTCATATTTGCCAGAAAGCGCCGTTCCGTTTCCTTTGCATGCCGGGCCTCTGATTCAGCAAGATGGAGCCGCTCCAAGATAGCCTGCCGTTCTATTGCGTAGCGAATAACACATTCCAGGCGAGAGTTCGTACTCCCCTTTACCATAAAATCCTGAGCGCCATGCTTCAGGGACTCGACGGCAAGTTGCTGGTCGTCGATTCCCGTCATGACAACAACCGGTAAACAGGGATAGTTTTGGGCGATTTTTTTGATGCTAGAAAGGCCATCAGAGTCTGGGAGTCTGCAATCCAGCAGGACGATGTCAAAGTGACTCGACGAGAGAAGTTCCAGCCCTCTTGTAAACGTTTCTGCTCTCGTTATCTGGTAGCATTGCACTCCTTTGGTGGTAAGTTGACGTCGGACTGATTCGAAGTCAATTGGATCATCTTCAATAGTAAGGACTCTAACAGCGGTGTTTAATGTCCCGCCGGGGTGTTGGTTTGATGCAGTCACAGCTCACCTGAGTATGTTTTTATTCGAGGTTATAAATCGGCGCGGCAGGTCCCTTACTTTATGCAGTTAATTATGAAGTCGCGGTTATCGCTTCGATGATTAGAGTACCATGAATCTC
>CAZPBV010000375.1:0-3065 GCA_964584675.1 uncultured Bdellovibrionales bacterium | reverse complement strand
ACAATTTGGCGGCTCTGGAATTAAACGTTATTGTCAAGGCCGATGTGCACGGTTCGCTTGAAGCAGTGCGCGACGCTTTAGCAAATCTGAGCACGCCAAAGGTAAAGGTGAAAGTTGTTCATTCGGCAGTCGGCGGCATTAATGAAAGCGATGTTCAGCTTGCTATAGCTTCCAATGCCGTTATTGTTGGCTTTGGTGTGCGCGCCGAGGCAAGAGCCAGCGAGGTGGCCGAGAGCTCGGGGGTGGAGATTCGTTTCTATCGTGTCATTTATGAGTTGCTTGATGAAATGAAGTCTGCCATGGCCGGATTGCTTGCGCCTATTAAGGAAGAGGTGCATTTAGGCCGAGCCGAGGTTCGGAATACCTTTGCCATTCCCAAGATGGGAACGGTGGCAGGATGCTACGTCCTCGATGGCACTATCAGACGCGGCGGTTTTGTGCGTCTTTTGAGAGACAGTATACAGGTATTCGAGGGCAAGATGGCCAGTTTGAAGCGCTTCAAGGACGATGTGAGAGAAGTTCAGGGAGGATTTGAGTGCGGTATTATGCTCGATGCCTATAACGATGTGAAAATTGGCGACGTTATGGAGGTATTTGAGGTTAAAGAGAAGGCCGCAAGCCTTGAATAGCGGAGTTGTTGGAAGGGATTTTGCTGTATGGCCAAGAGTCGCAGGGTGTATCGCGTTGCTGAGCAAATTCGCAATACGATAGCGTTGGAGCTTAACCGCGTAGCGGACCCTCGCTTTCATTTGGTAACTATAACCGCGGTGGTGGTGAGCCCTGATTTGCGTTCGGCTAAGGTGTACTGGGTATCGTCAGGTTCGTCGCAGCGTCGACGTGATGTGCAAGAGGCGTTTGAGTCGGCGCACGGTTACTTTCGCCGCGCCGTGGGGGAAACCCTTGGCATTCGCTTTGTTCCGGAGCTTAAGTTTTTTTACGATGATACCCTTGATACCCAGGAAGAAGTTGAGCGCATTATGGCGCGTATTCACGAAGACTAGAGAGTGGACGATAGACTCATGGATCGGGGATCTGTTCTTGGAAGCATCCAAACTGCGCTCAACGCTGAACAGCATATCGCTGTCTTGAGTCATTATAACCCGGACCCTGATGCCTTTGGTTCAAGCGTGGGGCTTTCGGTGGCGCTTCGGTCCATGGGTAAGGAAGTGGTAACTATTAATGAAAGCGGCGCTTTGCCCCGGTACCACTACATTCGCGGGGCGGAACTGGTTCAAAAGGAGCTACCGGCCGGTTTTCCGGGAATTTTGGTGGTGTGTGACTGCGGCGATTTGAGGCGTGTGGGAGATTCGCTCGTGGATGCGGTTTCAAAGGCGCGCTTGGTCATTAATATTGACCATCATGCCTCCAATACTCAGTTTGGTCATGTAAACTATGTGCTGGAGCACGCAAGTTCATCGTCGGAGCTCGTTTTTGAGCTCTTGGAATACATGGGGTTCTTCGGTCATCCCCATGATTCCGCTATGGCTGCGGTGAGCAGCGGTCTCTATGCCGGCATAGTGTCCGATACCGGATCGTTCCGTTACTCGAATACAAGCGAAAGGACTTTTGCCGTTGCGCAGCGCCTGGTTCGTCTGGGAGTGCAGCCGCATGTGGTTGCTCAAAACCTTTATGGCAACAATTCTATTGCTTCCGTAAAACTCCATGCTGCAGCGCTTTCCGGCATCCGAACAGTTGCCGATGGAAAGGTTGCGCTGGTGACGGTAACGGGCCACATGCTCAGCGAGGCCGGGGCGGTGCAGGATGATACCGAGGGGCTGGTTGAAAGCGCGCGCGATATTTCCGGGGTTCGGGTAGCTTGTTTAATGCGTTGGGATCAGAATATTTGGCGCGTGAGCATGCGTTCGATTGACGAGCGCCACAATGTTTCAGTGGTTGCGCAGAATTTTGGCGGGGGCGGTCATCGGGTGGCCGCCGCTTTTCGTTGGAAAAGAGAAGTAAGCGAGCTTGAGGCACTGCTCATTCCGGAGCTGGTGCGAGTGGCGAATTTGTAGGGTGGTCGTGACACAAGAACAAATAGACGGCATTATCCTATTGGATAAAGACGAGGGACAATCATCAGCCCAGGCAATCGCCCGTCTAAAAAAGCGGCTTAGCTTGAAGAAAATCGGCCATGCCGGAACGCTTGATCCTTTTGCCACCGGATTGCTGGTTGTTTTGGTAAACGGGGCCACTCGTCTGGCGCGTTATGCCGAGGCGGGGCGCAAAGTATATAGTGGGGTGTTTGAGCTGGGCGTGGACACCGATTCCCATGATAGGACCGGGAATGTTACCGGGCGAAGCAACCAAATTCCGAGCTATGAGTCTCTCGTTGATCTCATTGAGCGGTATCGCGGTGAGTTAAACCAGGTGCCGCCGCAGATCAGCGCGCTTAAGGTACAGGGCCAGCGAGCGTATCGATTGGCTCGCCAGGGGGCTGCGGTGCAACTTGAACCGCGCAAGGTAACCGTAGACTCGTTTGCAGTTCGTGCGCGCACATCGCGGCTATATGAGTTTCGACTTACTTGTTCAAAGGGGACCTATGTGCGAAGCCTGGTGCGCGACATCGGAGCTCATTTTGGCTGCGGGGCCTGTTTGACTGAACTGCGGCGCGAACAGTCAGTTCCCTTTAGCATCTGTCAGGCAAAAAAGCTTCTGGATCTTACCGGACAGGATGTCATGGACTGGCGACAGCTTTTTCCCCAGTTGCCTTATATGGAACTTGATGCCTCAGAGGTGCGGCGATTATTGCGGGGCGAGCAGGCAGTCTTACGCGAATTACTTGGTCATGGAAGCTTGCCGGGGGTTCCCAGCCCAGTTATTTATGTTGAGCGCGAGTCCCAAAAAGCTCTTGGATTGCTTGAGTGGAGCACCTCGACGCTCTCGTATGGAGTAAATGTATGCCAGCGCTGGTAATTACTGGAGCCCAGTGGGGAGATGAGGGCAAAGGAAAGCTCGTTGACAACCTGACCTCTCAAGCCGACTGGGTAGTGAGGTTTCAAGGAGGCAATAATGCCGGTCATACGCTTGTCGTGAATGGGGTAAAGACGAAACTGCAACTAGTTCCG
>CAZPBV010000374.1:0-3093 GCA_964584675.1 uncultured Bdellovibrionales bacterium | reverse complement strand
CGCAAGTTTTTTTTAGCATCAGTCTTTGCCCCGCGAATCTTGCCGATCACTTCGATTGCCGCATCATAACTGATAGGGTAACGGGGAGACGGAACGTCCTGAACTTCTGCCTCCGAGGGCCAGGCGGCTATATGAATAGATGAATCGCGTCCGTCGCCTACAAAGCTCGTAGCCCACACTTCTTCGGTAACAAAAGGAACGAAAGGAGCAAAGAGCCGTAAGAAGGTGCGTAGGGACCAACTGAGCGCCGCCAAACTGGAGTCTCGGGCTGCTGAGGGAGTTTCCTGATAGGCGCGCACTTTGACCAGCTCGAGATAGTGATCACAAAAGTTCCAAAAACAGTCTTCGGTGCACTGGAGGGCAGCAGAATACTCAAAGTTTATGAATGACTCAGTTGCCTCTCGAATGATCCCGCGCAGGCGATATACCAATGAGCGGTCAATTTCTTCCACTATGGCGCTTGCCGGCAATGTATCAAGGCGCATGGAGAGGCGTTCAAATTGAAGCCGCACAAAACGGCTGGCGTTGAAAATTTTGGTGGTCAACTTCTTACCGATTTTAAAGAGGGATTCGTCGAAAGGAGTGTCTTGCCCAAGCTTGGCGCGGGAGGCCCAGTATCTCACCGCGTCAGCGGAATGCTCCTCGATGAGAGCCTGGGGTGTAACAACGTTGCCGCGTGACTTGCTCATCTTTTTTCGGTCGGGATCCATAATGAATCCCGAGATTGCCGCATGTTTCCAGGGAACCTGGTTCTCGTGCATCCATGCCTTTGCGATAGTCACGAAAGCCCAGGTGCGAATGATGTCATGTGCCTGCGGGCGCATATCCATGGGGAACAAATGCCGATGCCGATCCTCGTTCAAGACCCAATGGCTTACAATTTGGGGGGTAAGCGCCGACGTAGCCCAGGTGTCCATGACATCAGGATCTCCCATGAAGCCGCCCGGTTTGCCGCGCTGTTCTTCCTGGTAGCCGGGCGGGCAGTCGGAGAGGGGATCTACCGGCAGTGTTTCCGGACCGGGAAAAAGGGGATTTTGGTAATCGGGTGCACCCCGCTCATCAAGCCGATACCATACCGGGGTGGGAACCCCGAAGTAGCGCTGACGGCTTATACACCAATCTTGGTTTAAACCTTCGACCCAATGTTCATACCGAAGCTGCATATGTTCAGGGTGCCAGGATATTTTTCTTCCTTGTTCAATGAGCGCCTGTTTATGGTCGAGCACGCGGATAAACCACTGTCGCGTTGGGATAAATTCCACGGGGCGGTCGCCCTTCTCGTAAAATTTAACCGGGTGGGTGATCGCTTTTGGCTCTCCCGCCAGCGCTGCCTCATTATTCCCCGATACATGACTGCCCGGCTGTGCCAGCAATTCTACTACCTTCTTTTGCGCTTGCTTGATGGTCAGCCCGGCAAGTTGGCTGTAAGCAGCTTGTGCTGTATCGGGCTTGAGACTAACAAAAGGGCTGCTCGTTTCACCGCCCATCGCCATGGGAGCTTGAACATGGTTGATGTTCACGAGTCGCCCGTCGAGGCCGAAAATTTGTTTCAGAGGAGCCCTTGTCTGCTTCCACCACGTGACATCCATGATGTCGCCGAACGTACATACCATCATAATGCCGGTGCCTTTCTCTGGATCGGCGTGCGCGGCCGGCTGAATAGGAACGGGGGCGTGAAAAAGAGGAGTAATTGCGTACTTTCCAAAAAGTGGTTTGTACCGCTCATCATCTGGATGAGCTACCACCGCGATGCATGCCGCCAGTAGCTCTGGCCGGGTGGTGGAAATGGTAAACTCTCCGCCGCCGACAACCCCAAATCGAATATCGTAGTACGCACCGGGAACTACTCGATCTTCAATTTCGGCTTGAGCCACAGCGGAGCCGAAGGTGCTGTCCCACATGGTGGGGGACTCGTGATTGTACAATAAGTTTTTTTTGACCAGATCGAGAAAAGAGATTTGAGATATACGGCGACAGTGCTCATCAATGGTTGAGTACTGAAGCGACCAATCGTAGGAATGACCTATGCGCCGAAATAGGCGCTCGAATGCCGCTTCATCCTGCCGGGTGAGCTCCATACAGGCTTCGATGAAATTTTTGCGAGAGACTTCGACGGGAGGAGAGCTTTTTTTCTCGCTGGACTTCTTTTCCTGCGTGGCAGGATCATGGAACGGTCGCCATTCGGGGTTGTAGGGAAGCCGCGGGTTGCAGGTAATATGGTAATAGTTCTGAACGCGACGCTCAGTGGGAAGACCGTTGTCGTCCCAACCCATAGGATAGAATATATTCTTGCCCAGCATCCGCTGGAAACGCACCACAACATCGGTTTGAGTATAGCTGAATATGTGGCCAACATGCAGCGAGCCGGAAACAGTCGGCGGAGGGGTGTCGACCACAAAAGTATTTTCCCGGGGCATTGAAGATTTCCACCGGTATATGCCGCTGTTCTCCCACTCTTCTATCCACCGTGGCTCAGTTTGCTCGTGACTGTACTTCGTATCCTGGTTGACGTCCTGGATTCGATGCTCCGGTGAGATGTGGTCCTTCTGATTCTTATCGCTCATACACAATTTCTAAGAGTAATCCAGGCTAGCATGATTAGGGCGCGAATGGGATATTTCAACATGAAAAAAATAGCTCAGCCATCCCCTCCGTTCTCCATGGTACGACGAGAAGCCGTCGTTATTGGGGGAAGAATGCGCGGTATTGAGGTGCCGCGCTCATCCATTGTTGCCCCCGATGGGCATTTATTGAGCAATAATATCATGCCCGGACTTTGGCTGGAGATAAGTCCGGGTTATACATTTTGAATAGAATGCTGAAACTTCTCCCACAGGGGAACGGGCTGAATTGTGGTTTGCATTTCGTGTCCATTGCACACGAGAAAGAGAGTGTCATCCACCGTAGTTACTATCCACGTCGAGCTTGTTTTTTCGACAGAAAAAATGGAGTCGAGAATATCCGGTGTGATGGAGTAGAACGAGATAGGGTCAATCCAATTGGTTTTACTACCCCGCAGGTGATGGCAAAAAGTCTCTACCTGCTGCGGTTCATAAAAGTACACCCGGAATTCAACCGGATGTCGAGATGAGT
>CAZPBV010000373.1:2681-3101 GCA_964584675.1 uncultured Bdellovibrionales bacterium | reverse complement strand
TTCGCTCCAAGCCTCCCCGCACTTTGCAGAATCTGGCGAAGCGATTGTTGGCCAGAGCGCGGCATAATATCAGGCACCGTTGAGCCAGACATGAGCACCAACGTTGAAGCATCATCAAACCGTTTCGATGTTATCGCTCCACTCCCGCAGTCTTGGTGCGCCTGAGGAACAAAACTACCGGCTACATTCATGTCAAAGCTCAACTGATCGCCGCCCCCAAGGTTTGTGCTGGAGCTTTGATTTCTGAGATAGGCGCTCGGTCCGGAATTGGTAATAACCGTCAAATGCGCATAGCACGGCTGAGTCATAACAAGCAGATTGGGCTCACTGCCATATGGCAAAGGTGGTGCAGATGTGGGGGCCTTCGATTGACGCGCCGCCTTGGGAGCAGTCCCGGTTGATCCGGTGGATGAACGATTC
>CAZPBV010000373.1:319-2671 GCA_964584675.1 uncultured Bdellovibrionales bacterium | reverse complement strand
ATTCGCATCTATCGCGCTTGCCAAAACATTGAATTGCACAGTCCCGCCCTCAGGAGGAAGATCCGAGAAGGCGATGTTGTACTGAGAAGCCCCCCCAATAAAACTGGGAATTATTGTGACATGGGGGTCTCCTCCGCTTGGTCCATTGGATACTGCCGGTTGATTCGTGTTCTGAGTCGGAATCTCACTGGGAACCCACGAACCCAAAGATGAGGAGGTGTCACTGCCCTGATTGGGGGTGGACGGAGGGTATACAAATGTCTCTTGAGCCTGCACTCCCTCGTTAGGTAAAACAATAGGCAGTATACCCAGCGATAACACTGCGATGAGGCGTACAGAAATATAGAACAGACCTTCGCTACGTCTTAGCTTACGCATACTCTTTCCTCCCAATGAGCGTCCTTCCGCAAACTATGTTCGGAAGATAAAGAGATTTGCTTGAGAACATCAACAAAACTATATTGTAATGGTTTCAATGAATTATCGACGCGGTTGGTAATTCATAAAACCCCTTACAAGACGGCCCTATGGGCTCTACAAAACAATACTATTCTGATTTGAGACAGGAGTTTTACGAGTTGTCGGCTCAGACAGTAACAGGAGAATTGTTCTCGTTTTCGAGCCTCGTAGGAAAAGTAGTGCTCATCGTCAACACTGCCTCGCACTGCGGATTTACTTCCCAGTACCGCGGAATGCAAACACTGCATGAGAAATATTTCACTCACGGCCTAGTAGTGCTTGGATTCCCCAGTAATGATTTCGCGGGACAAGAACCGGGAACAGACGAGGAAATTAAGCAATTTTGCACCCTCACCTACAAAGTGTCCTTTCCGTTATTTTCCAAAGCTCCGGTAAGGGGAGGGCATAAGCAAGCGGTTTATAGATGCCTTACCGAAAGATCCGCTCCCCAGTTCCAAGGCGAAGTGGGTTGGAATTTTGTAAAATTTCTGGTCAGTCGCTCGGGCGAAGTTATTGGACGATTTTCCTCTATCACCAGACCGACGGGAAAGCGCCTCATACGGGAAATTGAAGGAGCTCTCTTTGATTAGAACACATCCCGAAAAGACGTTTCCGGGGATGCGCGACCGGTGGACACGCCGATGGGTCGCAGATTCTGAGTGATTTCAATAAAGTAGCCCGACTCAAGGGCGCGAGCTAGAAAAACTAATGGTGTTAGTTTTTGCCGCAGGTTATTAATCGGTAAGCATGGGTCGTATTGTCGGCATCTTTTCCCCTGTCGTGTTGGTTGCCTACTTGATGGTGGTGTCAGCGCCGGCGTGGTGCATTGAAGAAATACTCTTCTTTTCGAGCGAGGCTCGGGTTGAAGAAAAGTCCGGTGCAATCGTATTTACAGATTCAATTCGCTTTCGCGCCGAAGGAGACAAGATCCGCTTTGGCCTTGTTCGAAGCTTGCCAAAGAAGATTATGAATGGAAATTCACCACAGGCGTTGTCCTATGAATTACTGCATTCCTTTTGGCAGCCTATTGGTGCTACCGGGCCCTCGGCCCAAGAAACAGTCCCCGTGGCAGTTAAAGAGACCGATGGTCAGGTGCAATACTATATTGGAACCGAAGGAAAACCGCTTGCCCACGGCGTCCACGAGTTTTCCCTCCAGTATCGAGTGCGTGGGGCAATTACAAACGTCGAACGACAAGATGGTTTTCTCTGGTTTATTACCGGCACCTGGCCCTTTCCTATTCACCAGGTACAAGCGCGTTTTTTCCCGCCTGCACGAGTCACTTCCTCCAATATTCAGGCTCGCGCCTGGACATCAAAGACAACTTCCGGTTGGTTCGGAAGAGCACACCTGGAACAGGAACCGATACCTACTCAGGTTTCCCACGATACCGCTGAAAAGAACGACCTCGGAGAACCAAAGCCGCTTGTCGTTGCGAACATCGAAGGCCAACAAGAGCCTAATACTTCGGTACTCTTACAAGTTTCATGGCCTCAGGGTTTCTTGGGAGCGGCTGAAGGAATAAATACGAGTCGCTAGAAGCCCGGGCTTCTCACTCGGTGGTGAGACGTTCGGGCTAACAAGAAGGCCGGTATCGTTTTGATCACATTTCATAAATGTGATATTCTCATACTTATGAAAGTTGACATAATAAACGAGACTCTTTTATCAGAAAGATCAACTGATTATAGTGAGTTACCTCACTATAGCGAGATATCAAAGTCCTCGATTGTCTTTCAAGTCAGCTTTGGCTTGACGGAGCTTCCTGAGGAGCCGGGTATCATTCTCATTCGGGGTCCCCGGCAGTACGGCAAGAGTAGCTGGCTTGAAATTGAGGCGGTTAAGTCCGTCAAGAAATTTGGTCCCGGATCCACTTTGTATTTAAACGGAGAT
>CAZPBV010000373.1:0-309 GCA_964584675.1 uncultured Bdellovibrionales bacterium | reverse complement strand
TAGTTTCCAATCACTCAGAGCTACAGCGCGCCGTTGAGGATCTTATCCCCCTCTTCTCTCCGTCAGCTCGTTGCAAACGCTTATTCATCGACGAAATTACCGCCGTGCAAAGCTGGGAGAAGGCTATTAAGATTCTTGGCGACAGGGGAGTGTTGCGGGATATCTTGGTAGTAACCACGGGATCTAAAGCTACCGACCTTCGAAGGGGCGCCGAGCGGCTTCCCGGGCGCAAGGGCAAGCTTGACAGAACAACCTACACATTTCTTCCAATTTCATTTGCAGAATTTAAGAGCAAGGCTCACGAAAGTT
>CAZPBV010000372.1:0-3125 GCA_964584675.1 uncultured Bdellovibrionales bacterium | reverse complement strand
GGAACAATCACGACGTTCTTAATCTTCTGAGTTTTAACCAAGCCCATTATTTCCGTGCGGTAATCATCGAGCCGTTCGCTCCAACGGATACCGCCCCGCGCCACCTTGGCGCTTCGCAAGTGGATCCCCTCAAACGCGGGAGCGCATACAAATATTTCAAATAGCGGGCGAGGCTGCGGTAAAAATTCTACCTGCTCGGAGTGGATCTTAAGAGCAATGGTTTCGGCCCCATGAAAAAAGTTTGTACGGACGGTATGCTCAATAAGCATTGAGAGGTAACGAAGGATTCTGTCGTGGGAAATGTCAGATACCTTTTGTAGCCATTCTCTAAATGATTCAAGAAGTTCGGCACACTCTCTCTGCCGAGCAGCAAGGTTGCCCTCGTGTGATGGATCAAACTTGACTTGAAATAAGCGCCACAGTCGCTGGGCTGCTTCCGGATAAGAAGACAGGGCCACGAACATAGAGTAACGAGATGACTGCTTATGCATTTGCCATAGCAAGCGGCAGTATGTTCTGAGAAAAGCAACTGAACGCACTGAAAGACCCGCTCGAAGCATCAGCGCGTTTAATGGATCGCTATCACTCTTGCCGGTAAGAATAGTTTCAAGGCCCGGTGCGACAAGATCCCGTAGTCGAGCTTCATCAATACGTTCGCCTTCCGTCATTCGAAGAGAGAACCGATGGAGAAACATCGGCGGACGATTCTCCAACTGAATAATAGTCGGCTCCTCGCGAGCAATATAGAAGCCGCAGCATTCGAGAATAGGGAGGGTCTCGCTGAGAGACATATCGGTGCCAATGCGCCCCAGGGTGAGATACGGCAGAGATGACCTCATGGGGATATCCGAAGATAGTCGCAGCCCGGTAGAAAACGCGGCGCACACGCCCGCTCCTGCCCGCAGGCGCTCACAGAGCTCGATATCTCCCACGGCGGTCTCCATATCAGTACGGGCCTGATAATCTGGCGTAAAGCTCTCGCCATAGAGGCTCATGAGTTGGGAGGCTCTATCAGGGAAAGTTTGGCGCAAGGCCTCCGCCAGGCGGTCGCCCCAGCTCCAAGTCAGCACCGCTATGTTGCGTTCGAGGGCGGCAATATCAACAACTAATTTCTTATCTTCGGGCATGGGGACCGAGAAATACAATCGGTGCAATCGCTGATTTACCGCAGCAAAGTGATAGTCAGACGAGTCACGTTCAGCCCCGAGAGAGCCTTCCAAGGCATGTTGCACTCGCCGGCGAACATCGCTGTGAAAACGATCTCGAGGTACTGCTACCATTACCCAGGCACTGCGACGTGACGGATCGAAACGGACCAGCGCCTTGCTTTCTTTGGTCAAGTCGCACGTTAATATGGTGCGAATTTCTTCCCGTAGTTTCTCGCTATCCAAGATGAGCGCCTCATCTTTCGGCATGCTGTCGATGATGTTGATGATGCTCTTAAAGTCATGGGAGTTGGGGCGAACCGATTCTTGTTCAAGAATATACTGCAACTTAGCACGGACCAGGGGAACGTTTGACGCTCCGCGCACCAGGGCTTGAGAAGTCAATAGGCCGATAAAAGAACGCAGGGCGGGACCCGCGGCATTCTCCGCTTCCCCAGGCGAGGGAGACCTAACTATGATGTGCAGGAGGCGAGCGGCACGGTGAACGTGGCTACGCCCGCTTAACTTACTAATGAAGAAGTAATCCTTGCCCACCGCCAGCTGAGTAGCATCAACTTTGCAGTCCTCGATTTGTTGTGCTGAGTGAACTGATGGATGTTTGAGGGCGCCAAGCGCAGACTGCATAACTAATTGGTTTGAACTCCCGGATGGGACCTGCCACAGGGCACTTCCCAAAAAAACGAAAGAACCGTCACAGAGCCAGTCAAGAATTTGCGCTGCTTCTTCACCATTGCCGGTTTCTGAGCGGCCCCCCATCTCGCGCAGTGCCATGGCATTCTCGAGAGCAGCTTCCCTCATTGCAAAGTAATCATCTGTTATGGGAACCAACTCAAGAAGGGCAGAACGCAACTCTGATTCGAAGGTGGCAAGGCGCTCAGGAGCCAGACTCTCTATCTCCAAATACGAGAAGGACACCATGCCAGTCTGTCCTGGAAGCACAGGATGAAGAAATAGTATTGGTCGAACGCCATATACGTCTAGGACCTGACTGACTGTGTTAATAATGAATGGTCGGTCGCGTACTATTATATAGACTTGGGAAAATCTGCCTTGAACTTGTGTCTTAATAGTGAGGGGGGAATCAGAACTGCCTTGAAAGTCACGAAAAAATTGAAAACATTGGGCCCCGAGTTGGGTCAGAGCGTCTTCTCCTCGACTGTCGAGAATTGCGGGCGGCGAATTGAGAAGCAGAGCCCGCACAAAGTCGTCGCTGCCGTGCCCACCATTGGTTACTTGATATTGAGAACCATTTTTTTGACTCGACTGTCCTGTGCTACGGTTTTGCGTGTGCAGGTATTCTGTCACTGATTTCGCTAAGCGGTTAATCTTATTATGATAGAGCGACTGGTCTCGAGAATAGGTATATGTCGACGAAGACATGCGAATGATCCTTCAAATATGGAACCATCAGGGGAGCTGTCCCCCGGCCGTGAATTGTCATCGATCTCATACTGAATGTCCATGAGGCAATTTCCGTGGATATGAGCCGAGAATGGAGCGAGGCGGGAAAACAAGAAAAGTTTGCGGACCCCATCGGCAGGGGTGAGATAAAACTGAACACTTTTTTTTGTAAAAATACTTGAATCTTTTCAGCAGCACTGATTTTTTTGCCGCCCATCAAAATGACGACAAAAGCCCAATAACTTCAACGGGCTAGTGGGAGAGGGTAATAAAAAATTGACGCGTCAATTTTTCAACCATTGTCATCGAACTTGGTACGGGAATTGCCATTGCTATGACACGGGCACGTCAATGTCCTGAAGGTTTTTGGGAAGGATAGAGGACGACAAACTTTCTTTCTCAGGGATCGAACGTGCATGGCAAGGGAGGGAGGGCATTTTGCTACTCTCTCTTGCCGGTTTCCTTTTAAGTCTCTAGGAGTGTGACCCCGAAATGGGGTCCACACTCCTCGGGCAAGCTAGAGGGACGGTTTGCGCAGCCACTTGCGCCAAGCGCAAG
>CAZPBV010000371.1:0-3142 GCA_964584675.1 uncultured Bdellovibrionales bacterium | reverse complement strand
AAAGCGCGGATAGTATTCGGGATCATGCTGTTCGCAGGCGTCGCGTAAGGAGCGATGGAAGTGCAGCACATCCTCCCGAATAAAATAGTAGGGAGTTAGATCGGTCCCGCCGCCAAACCAAAAGTCGCCATTGGATAACTCAAAGTAACGATAGTTGGCATGTACCGTGGGCACAAATGGATTCTGCGGATGAATAATGAGTGATATGCCGGTGGCGAAAAAGTCTTGTTGCTGAACATTGAATTTGGTTGCCATTGTCTCCGGCAGGGGGCCGTGAACGGCCGAGACATGAACAGCGCCGCGCTCAATAACAGTACCGTTCTCGAGAACACGACTGCGACCGCCGCCAAAGGTCTTAGCGTGGGGAGGCTGGCTCCAGGCAGTCTCCTGAAATTTTCCCTCTTCGCCGGATGCTTCGAGCGTTTGACAGATTTCATCTTGCAGAGACTCGACAAATACCTTCATGTTTTCTCGAAATGGAATTTCTGCTTCTGGTCGAGAAGTTACCATGAAGTCGCGCCTCTACCATGAAAAGTTTTGGATGGTTCGAACAAATATTTCAAGCTGGGCCGGATCGACCTCGGGGGTAATACCATGGCCAAGATTGGCAATATAACGTTGCTTGCCAAAACGCCTCAGCATTTGTTCGGTGCGAGATTGCAATTCCGCAGCGGGGGCGTGAAGCACGCTGGGATCAAGATTTCCTTGGAGGGTGATATGAGGAACACGCCTTCTCGCTTCTTCCGGATGTACGGTCCAATCAAGACCGAGCGCTGCTGGACCGCAGTCTGCCAATTGCTCAAGCGCCCAGGCGGCGCCTTTAGCGAATAGAATAACGGGGGCGCAGGGATTAACTTCTTGGATGATATGTTTCAGGTAGGGGAGTGAAAACTCGCAAAAATCGTCCGGTCCAAGCTCGCCAGCCCAAGAGTCGAAGAGTTGCACTGCCGAAGCGCCGGCTTCAATTTGCAACTTAAGATAAGCCGTCGTTGCAGATGCCAATGTTTCCAGGAGCGCGTGGGCCGATTTTCTGTGCTGATACAAAAAACGCTTGGCTCTACCAAATGATTTTGAGCCGGAACTGCCGCACATGTACGCCAACAGGGTCCATGGAGCGCCCGCAAACCCAAGAAGCGGAATCTCGTTGTTTAGACTTTGAACTGTCAAACGAATGGCCTCGCACACATACCCAAGATCTTGGGCGAGGTTGGGAGTCCGAAGCCGTTCCAAGTCGCGAGGATCGGCAATTGGAGTTGGAAACTGAGGTCCTTCTCCCTCGTGCATGGTTACCTCAAGACCGAGCGCTTGAGGAATAACCAGAATGTCCGAGAAGATGATGGCTGCATCCATCCCATAGCGACGAATGGGTTGCAAGGTTACCTCACAGGCGGTGCGAGGTGATTGCACCATGGAAAAGAAATCGGCTTTCGAGCGCACCTCTCGATATTCAGGAAGGTAGCGCCCTGCTTGCCTCATTACCCACACCGGTGGACGAGTTATCTCTGATCCTCTGAGAGCTCTTAGAAGGAGATCGTTTTTGAACACGGGTGTGCTAGTTGACATAACGCTGAACTGTCTCAAGTACTGCCTCTGGGGTAGGTCTTGCCGCAACCGCAGGATCGGGAACCCCCAGCTCTGCCTGGCGGCGGGCTGTATTCTCCCCAATTGCCACTGCCCTCAATTGTTTCCAGGGCAGCGAGGATAGTCCCTCAATCGCTGTCTGCGCGGCTGACGGACTGAAAAAGCAAACAACTGCCGGCTTTTTTTTATACCACAGTCGGGCAATTTCCTCCAAGCGGCAAGCTGAGGGCTGATGAGTAGAATAGGTGGGAAGTTCGATAATATCAACGTTGGCCTGTCTAAGTCTTTTTGGCAACTCGTCTCGTCGGATTGAGCTGCAAGGGAAAAGGAGCGGCTCGGGAGGTCTTATTGAACAAAGCTCCTCAGCAAGGTCTCCAGCGCTCCAAACATTGAAGTCATGTATGTTCCACTTGAGGCTTCGAGCAAGGGTCATCGAGCTTCCTGATAACGTGTAGCATGGAAGTCCCCGGTAATAAGAACGCAGCGTCGGAATCGCTTGAAGCGCAGAGTCAAGTATTGAGACAGCGCGAGCGCTCGTAATTGCCAAAGAACGTGCGGTGCATGGTTCAAGAACCTCCAACAAGTGGTTCTGAGAAATAGGCTCAATCTCAATAAGAGGCGCAGCTACTACTGCGATATGATGATTACGCAGAAGAATAGAATAGCGATCCGTCTCCAAGCCGGCTTCGGCATGGGTGAGCCAGACGAAAGACTTTTCCATTATAACACGAGAGTCGCGGCTTCCCCGCGCGTATGGTCGATCTCCACTTTATCATCGCAGAAAGGCAGGTCCAGTGTGTTCCATACCTCTCTGAGAGACTCAACGAGGCGCTCTATCATCTCGCTTGTATGCAGAGGCCCGGGGGTAATACGGAGTCGCTCCGTTCCGCGGGGGACAGTCGGGTAATTGATAGGCTGAATGTAAATGCCATGCTCATCAAGCAGCAGGTCGGAAGCTTTCTTACAGAGCACCGAATCTCCAACCACTACCGGAATAATATGGCTCACCGAAGGCATCATTGGGATACGCGCGTCGCGCATTTTCATCCTGGTCTCAAGCACTTTAGCCTGCATCGCTTCGCGTTCTACGCTGCTGTGCTTTAAATGCCGAATACTGGCAATAGCCCCTGATGCCACAACGGGAGGCAGGGTGGTGGTGAAAATAAACCCGGTGCCGTAACTTCGAATGACATCGATTAACTGAGCATTGCCGGTAACAAACCCGCCAACCACCCCGATCGCTTTGCCCAGGCCGCCTTGCAGTACATCGATGTGTTGCATCACGCCCTCTCGTTCAGCCAAACCGCCGCCTCGCGGGCCGTACAATCCTACTGCATGTGTTTCATCGAGGTAGGTCAGAGCTCCGTAACGTTTGGCAAGAGCAACAATTTCAGCCATGGGGGAAATATCGCCCTCCATGGAATAAACCGATTCAAAAGCAATAATTTTAGGCACCTCTCGCGGCAAGCTCCGGAGCATTTCTTCAATTTGATGCAAGTCGTTGTGTCGAAATACGAGCTTTTGCCCCTTACTATGACGGATTCCTTCGATCATTGAAGCG
>CAZPBV010000370.1:0-3146 GCA_964584675.1 uncultured Bdellovibrionales bacterium | reverse complement strand
AAAGGGCGGATAGACCGATAGGTAAAAAGCGCCTCGGTCAGGCCAAATCTCTTCCTGAATTTGACGATGCAACGATTGATCATAGAGCCTGCTATTCATGCCGCGCGAAATTATTACGGCCGGACTGTAGAAACCCGGGAAATCTCCCTGACTGACCATGAGCCCAGGGCCCGAACGGGAAAATAGATGCACTCCAAGCGCAACGATGAGGGCCAACAAAGTGGCACACGAGATTCGATCGAGCCGCCTTTTATCCAAGCTTCAGCGCCTTTCTTCTCATACAGCATTTCGTCCAAGAATGGCATCGCGCCACTTTGGGTACCACAACGCACTGGCATACCTCTTTTCAACGGTGTCGCGACCATTGCGCGCAAGCCGCGTGCGCGCGTCAGTGTCCGTCAACAACAGGTGGAGCCCCCGCTCCCACTCTTCAGGAGTGCCTGCCAGTAAACCATTAACGCCATGCTGAATAATTTGACTGTTTACTCCGACCGGCGAAGCTACGGCGGCAATATTGAGCGCCATGTACTGTAGGAGCTTGAACCCGCACTTCCCTCGAGTCCAGTCATCGTCAGGAAGCGGCATAATACCTATATCAATCACGCTTAAATCTTCTATTTCCGTTTTCTCATTCCACGGGAGCAACTCGACACACCGCACCTTGTCTGAGAACGGATTTTCCTTGCCCGATTCGGATATAACGCGAATCGCAAAATCGACTTTACATTGTAACTGTTCAAGCACCGTACCGAGCGGTTTGACATAGCTTAGATTTGGTTCAGCCCCGGTCCATCCAATGGTGAGCATTTTCGATGGCTGTGATTGATTCACCTCGATGCGACAATAGCGTTGAGTGTCAATGGTGGTAGGAATAATTTGACATTGCCCATGCAAGCTGAAAAATTTCTCAAGAAACTCGTTGCCCGCAAGGACCAGGTCGCATCGCCGGGCAATCTCCGCTACTCTGACTTCAGGGGACCTGTCGTTCGGATTCCGTCTATTCCTAAATATGGTGTCATCAACATCAAACACCACGCGCGACCTTCGATGATTGGACTTTTGAGAAATCCACCAAAAAAGTGCTCGCTCCAGTACCGGCGCTTTTATCCCATGCAGGAGTTCGCGCTGAAGTACTATCACCCCGGCACGCCTCGTAAAGCGCACTATCTGTAATAATCGCGTCAAGACTACCACGCCAAACTCAAGCGCCAAGATAGGGTATCGCCACATTGTTTTTCTAAGCGCTCGCGGCAAAAATAAATACTTGGTAGGGCTCGTATAGAGAAAACGATATCGCACCCCGTCCGCTTGCAGGAACTTTTCAAATTGCCCCACCCGAAAGCGGCTGGACGGCACCGGGCGTCCTTCTAAGAAAAATATGATATCTAGCTCGGCTGACATTACCCTTGGTATAGGGTAGCTTGTTTCATTCATTGGAGACAGTACATGCTTGGCTTCGCTTTGGCGCTCGTTGGAACAATTCTGCTCAGCCTGGCGGATACCGGCAAGAAAAAGCTCACCCACTTAATTGATGGCGTTGCCGTCGTTTGGTTAACGGTGTGCGCATGCCTGATTTGCTCGGGGATCCATGTGTGGATACAAGGCATTCCAACCATCTCGTGGCCAATTGTCCTTGCCTGTCTCCTGCCCTGCCTTGCGGCCACATTCAGCTCTGAACTGCTATTCATAGAGGCGATAAAGATTTCAGACCTGTCATTGAGCATTCCACTATGCGCTTTTGGTCCCATTTTTTCGCTTGTGCTTGGATTCGTTCTCCTCGACGAGAGTCCATCCGCCGTCGGACTGTTGGGAGTGGGACTAACAACTTTGGGAGCGTATGTTCTTTTTTTTGAGCCCGGTTCGGGCGGGAACTGGTTAACCCCTATTCGCGCGGCCATAAGTCAACGCGGGCCTCGCTATATTTTATTAACGGCTATTCTTTTTCCCATCACAGCGATATTTCAGAAAATAGGATCTCGCCACTCGTCACCCGAATTTTTCTTCATGTTGCTCATGGTAAGTTTATTTGTAACCTTGGGAGCTACAGTTCTCCTCAGTCGATCAAGTCCTGTCAAGGCGCTGAGAGTAACCCCATTGCTTACCCTTGGAACTTCGCTGGCATGGGGCCTAGGCCTTCTCGCGCTATTTCTATCTTTCAATTTAACGTTCGTAGCCTATGCCCTCGCCATCAAGCAAATTGGCGTCCTACTATCGGTCGTTCTTGGCTTTCTATTTTTTCGCGAACCATTTTTTGTCAAACGCCTCACCGCGGGAGGAATAATGGTCACCGGTGTTTTGCTGGTCGTCCTCCAATCATGACCTCATGACAGCTTGTGAATTATTCTCAACACACAGAGCACTCAGATCAACTGGCGAATAACTGGATGGTTTTCTGACTTTCCCGCGCGCATCTTTGCCAACCGCATAAAGTTCCCCACGATAGTCTATAACATCGACTCGAACCACCTCGTTGGGCCAATGAACATCAACGCGACAGTCCCATTCAGAAGGCCCGAGCTCCTGCCGGCCTCGGGCCCATTCGCCAAGCCGCACAAACTTTTCTAGGTTATTGTCACAAACCATATCAAAGGCCTTTTCAAGAGGCAGGCCAAAAGCGAGTGCATTCCAGTACATGGTGTAAGCCACATCCGCAAGACCATCGAGCATCTCGGTCACATCCGGCGCCTCAGCGGAATGATAGTGAAGATCGTCCGGACTGGTTATTTTTTTTCCTTCGAACTCGGGCACTACCCCCAAGCCGTGAATAACGTATTCCAGTACTTCTGAAAGCAGTAATTGTGCTCCCAATCGCCGTTGAGCCTCAGAGTGAGGACTGAAAGATTGGGACACCTCTTGGCCCCCAAGCGACATGAATTTTCTGACTTTCGACGATTCCATGACACCTCCAAATGTGAAATCACAATTTTGCATTCATACTTGCAGCCAATCAAAATGCGGGATTTTGATTGGCTGCAAGTATCCTCCCGGCTGGACAACAGAACTCGCCGCACAAGCTACAAGAGCAGATGAGGCCCTTGACATAAACCGTACGTAACCTGGCAGAGCCGTACAAACCAGGCAAACTCACTAGCCCAGACTTCTCACCAGCCGAAGTCCGGGCTATGTGTTATTGCTCAAGAAATGCC
>CAZPBV010000369.1:1847-3163 GCA_964584675.1 uncultured Bdellovibrionales bacterium | reverse complement strand
ATTAAAGTATTTCTTGTATCCCCCGATCGCCTCCAAAATGTAAGCCCCTTCTTTAGTATTCACTACCCATGAGGGTGATAGCCTGACCGGATATTCCTTGGGCGGCTCCTCGACAACTGCTAACTTTCCGCCATACAAATTAATTCCAATAAGGGGTTGATCTTGAACCCCGCGCGGCCAGCTCATTGCCTTGAGCGCCGGGTCAATTACCGAGTCAAGATTTCCAACAACATACACGGTATCAATGCGCATGCCGGTGCGCTCACACAGCTCATAAAGATCTTTCAAACAACTGAAAAAGTGCTTTTTATCAAGTCCGTTGACAATGAGGCTTATGGATTCCACGGGGATACCATTTCCCGATGCAAAATTGGCCGCGTTACGCTCTCTTTCAATATCAGCAGCAATGCTGCTTCTTCCGTCCTCAACAGACGAAACACTGCTGGACGAAGTTTCAAAAGTAAAAAACCCCGATGGGGATGAGCTGTTTTGGGAACCCGTCGAGTGTGGGATAAGGGTATTGGAAAGAGCAGATGCCCTCCCCCCGCCGCTTTCCCGCCCCTTCTCATCGTTGCTCTCATGAAACGATTCTGGTCCGGAATTTACGTAGTCCTTCTCAAAGAATTCTCCCGGGCCTGATTGGGCAATTGCAAGATTTTGATAGGTGATGGCACAAACCGACAGTAGGAGAGCAGTACAACAATTATGCCGCGTCATATTTAGAACAACCTCAAAGAGAGCGGGATCTTGGTTGGAAACCACAACCACCAAGGAATTGGAGGAATAGGAAGAGGTGGGCGCGGCGCTTCAATAAAGAACATCGGTGGAATTCCCTTTGCTCCGGGGTGCCAACATCCTTTAAAGAGCGGCCATAACTCAAAGGGCATTTCATTTCCGCTCTTTGCAATCTTGGTGTTGGCAACATCGTATTTCAGTCCCGCAGTATCAAGAGCAACGTTAATCATGGTCATGAAATCAATGGGGAGCCCCTGCTTTCCAGCGCGCTCCTGGTCCTTTCTGAGAAGTTTATTGCCAATGACAAACCACTTGTCCAGCTCACGTCGAAAAGAATGGCGTGGAGCCACCCAGGCGAGAAAATTTAGGGCAAACTGCTGGCCGACATTCGCCAGGGAATCCATGGTTGCCTGTTGCCAGCCCTGCTGCTTAAAACTCTGGACCAAAGAGCCGATTGTGTTAATTCCTTGTTGTACTTGCCCAATGATTTGGTTTGCATTCTGCGGGACATAACTAAAGCCAACTTGCATTCCTTGTTGTATGGCTTGTGTGTGATAATCTTGAAAAATTCCAGTAAATAC
>CAZPBV010000369.1:0-1837 GCA_964584675.1 uncultured Bdellovibrionales bacterium | reverse complement strand
GGCTTGCTGTGCTATCTGCTGCATGGCTTCTTTAATGGTTTGCACCGGGTCCATTATCAACTGTTCAAGCGGCAGAAGATTAGTAAAAAGCTTGAGCCCCTTCCAAGCCGATTGAAATGTTGCGTCGGTAATGTGAAGTCGACGGGCATCCACAAAAGGAAACACTTCCCCAATGAGATCCATACACAAATCGACCCCGAGAGACTTCTCGAGGCTTTGAAGTGGAGGGCTTTTTAGAATGTCTTGCATAGAGCCAACCGGATTGTCGACATCGATTGGCGATTTGGGGCTGCCTCGAGGAACGGCTTTGTTGTTTCCAATACAACGTCGTATGCCACTGACAAGCATACCTGCATTGGAGCCTCCTGGAACGAAGGACAAACCAGTGTTAATAAGATAAATGGCAATTTGCATTGCCCATTCCTTGGTGGTTGGCGCGGCTAGATTTAAGCCAAGAATCTTGGAATAAAAGTATCCTCCCATCATTCCCCACATGCCAACAGGCAAATCGGCAGTCCAGAGGTGGAATTTTGCGACGTGCGGAACGTGTGTCAAACCAAGGGACAAGAGATTAAGCGGTTCAAAAAAAGTTCGACCATATTGCTTCATGGCATTAGCCGCTGTCCCGAGAGCTTCCTCGCGATTCGACTTTTTCATCAGCTTGACCAAATTTTCTATGGTTTCTACATCCGGTCGAATATGAGGAGGAGGAGGAAGGTCGATACCATACGCTTTTGCTTCTGAACGCACTCGTTGATAGGTAATGTACATGGTCTGTACGGCAGCATAGGGTGCCCACTTGGCCAGCATGTCATTGAGGATGCTGACAATAGTTTTTTGAATTTCGTATGGAAAATAGGATGTCTGCCACATTTGCTCAGAGACATCGATCTTATAGGACGGATAGTGGTACTCGACCAAGGAAGAAGTCTCCCACCAAACAAATCCGCACAGCGGATTTGGAGAAGGAAACAGCCAGTAGCAGGTCCCTGCTTCAAAGCCCATATACTGCCAGTGCATTCCGCAGGGCCATGGGATGGGAATAGGTGGCATAATCATTTGCGGGAAGGTGTGGAGGGGAAGAATATTCACCACTGAAAAGTTTGCGATGAGGTCGGCAGCGTCTTCCATGTACTTCTTAGCCATGGTTTTTAAATCAGCGCCTTGAAAATTGTCCCAAAGCTCATCCCGTGAAAGGGTCTTTTTCGTATTGGCGGGATCATCGATCAGCCAGTCGTCCATCTTGGACACAACTTCATTTTTTTTCCGCGGGAAGACCGTCTCCATTCGGTTCTTGATAACGGGCTTTGTCGATTTTTCTTCGTAAGCTTTCATGCCGTAAAGGGAGAGGAGCATGTTAAGCGCTTCGTCGGTGTTAGGTTTATTCTGAACCTCCCCTGCTTGATCCCCAGCAGTTCCCTCAGCCGGGGGATCTTCCGCATACACATTGTTCGGGGCAAAGACACTATGTTGCCACTGGCCATGGACGACAGGAGTGAAATCTGCCGTCACAGCCGTCAGGGCGAGAAAGTAACCGATGAGCCTTCTAGCGCTTCTTTTTTTCATGTTTTGCACTCGTTACGCTAAGGCCATACTTGGTCTGAAAGTATTCGTGCAGCCGACCCTCGCCGTGCTGGTCATCGTCATAATTCTTTAGCGCGTTCAGTCCGTAGTCTTTAATAAGGTACTGTGCGGTTGAGCGCACTCGAAAGGGTAGACATGATGCGCTCAGACTGCGAGTAACCATTGAAAGGTAATAGAGATTCTTGTCGTGATATTGCACCACTATTGGAGTGTCGCCAAACAGATCTGAGGTCGGCAAATGAGGCAATGGTTC
>CAZPBV010000368.1:0-3165 GCA_964584675.1 uncultured Bdellovibrionales bacterium | reverse complement strand
ATAGCTACCAATCCTACCACTGCGCCTATACAAGCTCCAAGTGCCGACGGCTTTCTGCCTTGAGCGACATCAACCAGAAGCCACGAAAGCATAGCCGCCGCAGAAGCTGTATTCGTGGTTAGAAATGCCATGACCGCGTTTCCATCGGCCGCCAGGGCCGAGCCGGCATTGAATCCGAACCAACCAAACCACAACATTCCCGTTCCCAGAAGAACAAATGGAATATTTGCCGGCATGGAGGTCGAGTCTCGTGTTGAGCGCGGTCCAAGCGCGAGGGCTCCGGCAAGCGCCGCAAAACCGGCCGACATGTGCACCACCGTGCCACCGGCGAAATCAAGAACCCCTAGAGTTCTTAGAAATCCTTGGGGATGCCATGTCCAGTGGGCGAGGGGGGAATAAATAAGTAGTGAAAAAAGTGAAATGAAAATGAGGTAGCTTGAGAAGCGAACTCTCTCGGCAAATGCGCCGGTAATGAGCGCAGGAGTAATAATAGCGAATTTCAGTTGAAAAATGGCAAAAAGGGCCAGTGGGATGGTTGGGGCTAAGCTGGGAAAGACGTGAGGCCCAACATCTCTAAACATAAAGAAGGTACGCGGATCTCCGACAATGCCGCCAACGCTTGTACCGAAGGCCAATGAGAAGCCCAGGGCTATCCAAAGTAGGCTGACCACCCCCATGCAGATAAAGCTTTGCAGCATGGTTGAGATAACATTTCTCATACTCACCATTCCTCCGTAGAAGAATGAAAGGCCGGGCGTCATGAGCAGGACAAGGCCGGTGGCAGTAAGCATCCAGGCGGTGTCGGCAGCGTTGATGGAAGTAGGAGGGTCGATGGACGCCTGTGTGCCCGGTACAATGAAACTAAAGGTTGCGATCGCCAATAGGAACGACATCCCGAGGATCCAGAGTAATCCAGGCTTATGAAGCATAAATTAATACCTATTACTAATGAAATAGAGCTTATATCAAGTCGTTTAGTGTTAATAATATTAATATTAAGCTTAAAAAGCTATGTTTGCAAACACGGTATTCTTGATAAATAGAATTGCGATAACAGGCGTTATTATGTTTCCCTTAGGAATGTAACCTAGAGAAGTCCTTCTCATGGGGTTGGTCTATGGAACCAGGGAGTGTTTGGGAGGCTCATGTAGTGTGGTGGTTGGGACAGATGAGCGTTATACCAAAGCCTCGAGGCCTTTGTTTCGTGAAAAATATAGAAGAGAATAGAAGTATAGAAGAGAGAAGAGTGATAGAGAATCGTCACCTGATGTGCGGAAGGTGTCAAATGGTGGACCCAGGCGGGATCGAACCGCCGACCTCATGACTGCCAGTCATGCGCTCTCCCAGCTGAGCTATGGGCCCACAGGACCGGGGAATACTAGCCAAATTTGGGGCTCTCTGTACAGTATTTGAAAAATTAGCTCATTTCGATACACTTCAGGCTTGATTCTCTTTTGTCGGGCTGTGGCGCAGACTGGTAGCGCGTTCGCTTGGGGTGCGAGAGGTCGCTGGTTCAAATCCAGTCAGCCCGACCACTTTGATATCTACAGCGAAATGGTTTCACCATTATCGCTGTGACGAGCAAGGGTTCCCCTTGCATCCCGGTCGGGATGAGTGGATTTGAACCCAATGCGTTCCCGTAGGGCGCTTGAAAAGAGAGGGAAATCCAGTCAGCCCGACCACTTTGATATCTACAGCGAAATGGTTTCACCATTATCGCTGTGACGAGCAAGGGTTCCCCTTGCATCCCGGTCGGGATGAGTGGATTTGAACCCAATGCGTTCCCGTAGGGCGCTTGAAAAGAGAGGGAAATCCAGTCAGCCCGACCACTTTGATATCTACAGCGAAATGGTTTCACCATTAGAAATATTCGCCGGACCAAAGCTTGCTGAGGAACGTTCCATAGTGGATGCAGCGAATGCCGTTCTCTACGCGCTCAATTGGGTCCTGAGAAACGAGCAGGAAATATTTCATTGTCGCCTCATCTTGAAAGTACTTGAGGCACTTTAGGTCTTTATTGGTGGACTTGGTTGTGGCTTTCACTTCTATAGCCAAGGTATCTCCAATCACAAAATCAATTTCGCGCTTATCATAGGTACGCCAATAATGTAACGACTCTGGTATCCGAAAGTAGGAAAGGGCGGCGCGCAATTCCATAGCAATAAACTGCTCAAAGGCTCTACCATACAAGTCGGACTGACGTTCCAATACTCTGGTTCTCGATATGGTATTCGTAACTCCAGTATCAAAGAGATAAAATTTTGCTGCTGTAATCTCCTTTCGCTTTTTAGATCGGCCCCATGGTTGGACAAAAAACCCGATCAAGGTATCCTCAAGAATTCTAAAGTGTTCGATCACAGTTGATGGCGCCACTCCCGCATCATTTGCGAGGCTTGAGAAGTTGATAACTTGACCGGTTGACAGTGCAGCCAAGTGCAAGAATCGAGTGAAACGCACCACATCTCTTACCAGGCTCTCTGCCTGTATTTCTTCCTTGAGATACACGTTTACATAGGCGCCTAATTCCTCCGTTGGATAGTCTGAGCCGTACACCTGAGGCAAACCGCCAAAAAGAAGATATCTGTCCAGATCAAAGTCAGAAATTTCCCGGGAGACCAAAGGAAAGAGGCGCGCCTCCCATGCGCGTCCCGCAAGCATATTTGCTCCGCCATGTTTAAGCTTACGAGCGCTGCTGCCAGTCAAGAGGAATCGGAGTTTGCGCTTCTCTATGAGCCTTTGGACTTCGTCAAGAAGCACGGGAAGTTTCTGAATTTCATCAATCACCACTCGCTCAAACTTACCGGCGACCACGATCTGCTCGAGTTCGGTAGGTCGTGTACTAAGCCTAATAAAGGTATCGGCATTCAATAGGTCTATCTCGGTAGCGCTTCCAGATAATTGCTCCCTAATAAGCGATGTCTTGCCGGTTGAACGCGGTCCTAGGAGGAAAAATGACTTTTTATTAAGTAAATCTGGTAAGTTAAGTAAGCGTCTATAGTGCATGTGAAAATTATATTGTTAAATCGAATAAAATTCAAAAAAATTTTCGACAGCATCAAACAAATTAATAATTTTCTTGAGATATGAGCATTGATATTCGTTTTTTTGTACTAAAATTAGCTAGTTATATAGCTCTTTTAGTGTTTCTCAGCTCCCATAGCTTGG
>CAZPBV010000367.1:0-3174 GCA_964584675.1 uncultured Bdellovibrionales bacterium | reverse complement strand
CGGTGAGGATCGCTCGGTATTGTTGGCATCCTCACCTCGGCGGTGAGGATCGCTCGGTATTGTTGGCATCCTCACCTCGGCGGTGAGGATCGCTCGGTATTGTTGGCATCCTCACCTCGGCGGTGAGGATCGCTCTATTGTTGGCATCCTCACCAAGAGTGATATGTAACACAGGAAGAAAGGTCGGTCATGAAAGCAAGTAGCGTTAGAAAAGGTGTCGTCATTATGTATAACGGTCAGCCTCACCGCGTGATGGATTTTCATCACCACACACCGGGCAATCTGCGGGCTATGGTACAGACTAAACTTCGTAACTTACTTTCCGGAAATCAGACTGAGGCACGCTTTAGTTCGACCGAAGATCTTGAGGAGGCCGACGTTATGACGATGCGAGCCACCTACCTATATAGCGATCAGTCAGGCTACCATTTCATGACTACCGAATCCTATGAAGAGATGGCGCTTACCCTCGAGCAGCTTGGCGATAGTCGCTACTACCTCCAAGACCAAATGGAAGTCGAAATTACTACCTACAATGGAGAACCTATTGGTATAGTTCCTCCATCAACGGTGGTGCTGACCGTAGCCGACACAACGCCGGAAATCCGGGGAGCCACGGCAAGTAATTCTCCCAAACCTGCAACAACAGATACAGGGCTCACCCTCAGCGTTCCCCCTTTTATTAAGGTCGGAGAGAAAATTATTGTCAATACCGCTGAAGGCAAATACATGGGACGCGCCGACTAGCCTGCCGGTCAGAAGTAAGTCACGGGTCACCGCTTTTGACTGCGCAAGACCGCGGCCTGCTCAAGGATCTCCGCAACAACTCCCGGGTCCGCAAGTGTCGAGGTATCCCCCAAATTGTCCGTCTCTTGAGCCGCTATTTTTCTAAGAATGCGCCGCATAATTTTTCCTGAGCGCGTCTTTGGCAGCCCGGACACAAACTGAATGACATCGGGCACAGCAAAGGAGCCAATCACTCTCCGCACTGCCTGCACAATGGCGGCCCGCGATTTGTCATCTGTCTCAGCCGCGCCTTTCAAAACACAATAGGCATATATGCCGGTCCCCTTTATTTCATGCGGCATGCCGACAACCGCGGCTTCCGCCACCAATCCGGACTGAACGATAGCACTCTCAATTTCCGCAGTGCCCAAACGGTGCCCCGATACGTTTACAACATCATCGACTCTGCCGGTAATCCAATAGTAGCCATCCTGGTCACGAATACAGGCGTCCCCCGAAAAGTACTTTCCCGGAAACTGACGAAAGTAAGTTTCAATAAAACGGGTGTGGTCTCCGTATACTGTCCGCATCTGGCCAGGCCAGGGAAACTTAATACATAGCCTTCCCTGAACTCCGTTCCCTTCTATCTCGTTGCCTTGTTCATCAACCAAACAGGGCAGAATGCCAAAAAAAGGGCGGGTTGCTGACCCCGGCTTGAGCGCTGTTGCGCCGGGTAGAGGAGTTATCATTATTCCGCCCGTCTCCGTTTGCCACCAGGTATCAACTATTGAGCAGTGTTCCTTGCCGACACGCTCGAAATACCACAACCACGCATCCTTATTTATCGGCTCTCCCACACTCCCCAAGACCCGCAAACTCCCCAAATCAAAGTGATGCACTAAGTGGTCTCCCTCCTTGGCGACCGTTCGAATCGCGGTCGGAGCAGTATAAAAAATATTCACCCGATGCCTGTCAATCACATCAAAGTACCGTCCGGCATCGGGATAGGTGGGTACCGACTCGAACATGATGGTCGTAGACCCGTTCGCCAAAGGGCCATACACCACGTAGGTATGGCCGGTAATCCAGCCGCAGTCCGCCGCGCAGAAATAAACGTCCTCCTCGCGGCAATCAAAGACAAATTTGTGAGTCACGCTCGCATAGACTAAGTATCCGCCTTGAGTATGGAGCACTCCCTTGGGCTTACCGGTTGAACCGGAGGTATACAGCACAAAGAGAGGATCTTCAGCATCCATACTTTCCGCCGCAGCGCTCGCGTCCGCCGCCTCAAGCAATGGTGAAAGGGCAAAATCTCTCCCCCGCTGCATGGGGACCTCAGTCGGAACACGCTCGTGAACCAATACCGTCTGGACACAGTCAACACCTTCAAGCGCCAGGTCAACAATCTCTTTAAGCCCAATGGTCTTGGGCCCGCGCAGGGCAACGTTACTGGTAATTACGACTCCACATTGTAAATCCAGAATTCGGCCCTTGAGCGCCTCGGCGGAAAAGCCGGCAAACACGACCGAATGAATGGCGCCAATTCTCGCGCATGCCAGCATCGCGGCCGCAAGTTCAGGAACCATGGGCATGTATATGGCGACTCGGTCGCCCCGCTTTACCCCTTGCGCGCGAAGCACATTGGAGAAACGACAGACCAGCTCATGTAACTCTCGATACGTAAGCGCACGGGTGTCACCGGGCTCATTTCCTTCCCAAAGGATCGCCGTCTTATCTCCGCGGGCGGAAAGATGCCGGTCGAGACAATTCACACTCACATTGAGGCGGCCGCCCAAAAACCAGCCAATCTTGGCAGCAGAATAGTCCCACTCTAAAACCTTGTCCCACTGTTTATCCCAGGTGACAAACTCTTCGGCCATCCGTTCCCAAAAACTTTCCGGCTGGGAAACTGACTCCTCGTACAACCGTTCGTAGTCGTCCTCATCGAGGTAACAATTGCCCCGTAGCCGCGGAGGGACCTCGAATATTTCGGGCTTCATAAGAAGCATTCATAGCACACGCAGGGATAAAGGGAATGACAAATGCGGAGTCAGGACTCTACGCCGCCTCTTCCATCGGGCCGCCCTCAGAGGCTCGCACAACAATGCTCCCGTCCTCGGTATCAATGGTGACGAGCCCGCCGTCCCCTATCTCATCTGCAATGAGTTTTCTTCCAATCTTCGTTTCGAGCTCACGCTGGATGAACCGTTTCAGCGGGCGCGCCCCATAGACCGGATCATAACCGCGCTGAGCAACGAGATCCTTGGCAGCAGGAGTAATTTCGAGCCGTATCTTTCTATCACGCAACCGCGAGCGAACCTCTTCAAGCTGCAAATCAACAATTCGGCCGATCTCATCCAGAGTAAGCGGCTTGAAAAGGACTATTTCATCCACACGATTCAAGAACTCGGGACGGAACGTCTTTTTCATGGCATCCATAACCAGGTC
>CAZPBV010000366.1:0-3206 GCA_964584675.1 uncultured Bdellovibrionales bacterium | reverse complement strand
CATCCCATCAAATCTCCGGTAGCGAGTTTCGGAAGGTATTTTTTCTTTTGCTCTGGAGAGCTGTTAACCGCGATGTTGTTTACACACAGCATGGAATGGGCCAAGTAAGCCAGGCAAAATCCGGGGTCAGAAGCTGACAGTTCTTCGTGTACGATAACTGCGGCGAGCGCATCCATGCCGGCTCCGCCAAAGTCTTCAGGCGCAGTGATTCCGAGTAAACCGAGCGGGCCGAGCTTTCGAAATAGTGCTTGATTAAATTTTTCGTGGCGGTCGTATTCGAGCGCCTGCGGTTCGACCTCCGCTTCCACGAACTCACGCACCGTGCCCCTCAGCATCTGATGCTCGGGGGTGAGATTGAACAGGTCGTAGTGCGAAAGATCGGAAGTTAGGTTCATACTAATAAGATCAGTAGCGAATTCATCTTAGCTGAGGATGAGGCATGCGCCAATGGGAACACCGCTCTCAGAATAGATATATACCGGAGGACATCGAAAATATCCGAAGGTCCCCCGAAGGGGCAACATGATATTGTCAGTAAGAAGGGCCAATATCGATAAGGTATTGGTCATTTGAACCAGGCTCTTCATTGACGGCCAGGATGCCAGAATTTCTTTGATAAGGCTGCAACTGGCTAAGATAATTGTGATTTTTATGTCACCCGGGCACGGTTTTCTTCATACCATCCGGTGTCGCCCGTCGCCCAGTAGTTCCAAATGAATATCATGAAATGCCTTCAAGCTTTCACGATGTCCAATGCTCACGTAGCTGCGACCGGACCTTCCTATAAGCTCATAAAGATGCCGTTCGTTATCAAGATCAAGCGCCGTGGTAGCCTCATCAAGGAATGCAATACGCGGTTCAGCAAGAAGTAGACGGGCAAAGGCAATTCGTTGTTGTTCGCCAAGAGAGAGAACGTTGACCCAATCAAGATAGGAATCGGCACTTTCTACCAGAGAAAGCAAAGATGGTAGGCCCACTTTGGTGAGGGTCTCAACCAGGTTGACCTCGGATAAATAGGTGTGTCGGGTGGAATAAAGGAGTTGTTGCTTAAGAGTGCCCTGTAACATGTAGGGGATTTGCGGCAAGAATACTAACTCTTCAAGCGGCGGACGCTTTATTACACCTTGTCCATCGGTCCACAAAGCGGCTATGGCGCGAAACAGAGCTGTCTTTCCCGCACCAGATGGTCCTGAGATAAGAAGAGACTGTCCTTCTCGAAGAGCAAGGCTCAGGTCGACAATGAGAGACCGCTGTCGATTGGGTGTCATCACGGTGAGCTTTTCGAAACTAATAGTGGGCTCTATACCTATTGAAATCCATGTGGGGTGAGCTCGCGGCCACTCGCAGTAGCGATCCCCTTTATCGAGCTCCTCGGACAGCGACCCCAGTCGAGCTACAGTAGCGGCGAAGGCACTGAGACGCTCAAATTGAGAAACAATGAGCGAAAGGGCATCAAGTACCCATGTGAATGCAATTGTTGCCTGTGTTAGTGAACCGAAATTGACGCGTTCGGCAAAAATGAGAGGAGCAACAATCAGCACTGGTATAAGGCCCTTAAAGTAGTCGTAGCTTCGTGTGAAAAAGCCGAGATTTCTATTCCATCTAATAAGGTAGTTGAGGTTTCGCAGCGCATCCCGCAAGCGGCGACGCACGTTGAGCGCTTCCTTGTCCTCACCTCTATAGAGAGCAATAGATTCGGAGTTATCGCGAATCTGCACCAACGAATAACGAAAATCAGCTTCCTTCTTTTGCTGCGCAAAATTGAGCGCGACCAAGCGGCGTCCAATGAGCATAGTGATGAGCGATCCCACGATCGCATAGGTGAACGAACTCGCCGATAGGGTTGGTGAAATTCTCCATAGCACGGCGCTCCAGGCCCACAGATTTATCAAAGCGTTAAAGAAGATGAGGAGCAAAGAAATGGTTGTACCGGTGAAATTTCGAATCTCGTCGGCCATGCGTTGGTCGGGATTGTCGAGGCTACGCTCGAGATTAATCCGGTAGTAAGCCCGATGGGCAAAATAGCGATCAATAAAATACTTGGTTAACCAGTTGCGCCATAACAGTCCCAGCTTTTCCTCTGTGAATCGATAGAAGACGGCTATTGGGGTGGTACAACATACTGCCACTACAAATAGCTTGATGTTGCGGTAAAATTCCTCGCTGTCACGGGTCGTCAGTGCGTTCATGTAGTTGCCGGCGACCCCGCTCATCCACACGCTTAGTTGGGTAAGTGCAAGTGAAAGACCAATGAGCAGCGTAAGAAGGCCGAGAGCATGGAAACGTTTATTTGAACCAAGAAACGGTTTGGCAATAGCGACAAAGCGCCGCCAGCTGGTTATGTCAAAGTTTTGTTCGGATGATTTCTGCACCTATGTATTTGATTTTCCTGAAGAGTGTAGAGACTCATGTTTATTCAGTAAGAGAAAATAGAATCATTGTTATAAATGGCTGACTGGCGCAATTATCCGGAATAATTATCTTTTAGTTGCGGTGAATATTGGGAGCAAGGTCTACCCAGGCCTTGGCGCAGGTGAAAGCGCATTGCACCAAGCACGAAAGACGGGTGGCCCGAATAAGTATCAACATACTGAGAATTCATTTCCCAATACAGAACTTAGAAAAAATCCTCCCCAAAATATCTTCGGTGTAGGTTTGTCCGATTAACTCTTCAAGTGCTCCAAGTGCTAGCCGTACTTCAGCGCTCACCATCTCCGGCGGTAGTTTTGCACTGATAGCATCCTCCGCTCGAAAAAGGGACATAGAAGCGCGCACCAGGCAACTACGTTGGCGTTCAGATGTAACGATATGACTGGCGTGCGATCGGTCGGGGATGCTTTGGGCTACCTCCTCGACCAAAGCATTGGTCAGCTGCTCTAGTCCCGAGCGGGTCTTTGCAGAGAGATAGAAATTTTGCGCACATGTGCTTGAGTCACAAAAGAATGAAGCAAAAGCATTCGGATTGAGATCGATCTTGTTGGTGACCATCCAAATGCGTTTGGCGCGACCGCGTAGAATATCAAGAACCTGCGGCCAATCACTTGTCGTATCTGAAGCGTCAACCACAAGGAGCACCAAATCGGCCCATGATATCTTATCGACGGCAAGTTCGACCCCGATTCTTTCGACAGTATCCGCCGTCTCTCGAAGTCCGGCCGAGTCGCAAAAGACAAATTTTACCCCCGCTATCAGGGCCTGTTCCTCAA
>CAZPBV010000365.1:0-3222 GCA_964584675.1 uncultured Bdellovibrionales bacterium | reverse complement strand
AATGGGAATAATAATTGCCAGCTCTATCAAGATCACGCCCGTACTGCGCCAATGCAATGGACATCTCGTTCCCACAATTGACTTCTTGCTCATCTCACTGAGGATAGCTCCCCAACTGAGGCTTGGCTATTGAAAATTGGCGCGAGTTATGGGCGGACGTCAAACTAACTCTAGAGACTGGCTCCCCTCGCTAACAGTTCCCCGAACTCTGCGTCAGGTTACCTGGCTCTTGTTAGCGTTGGTCGCGATATCCCAGTGGTGCCTGCGAGCCTACACGGTAATACTTATCAAGATTCCCCTAGACTACGACGGCGCCTACTACCTGTATGAGTTTACGCAATACCTTCAATTCCATCATGGCTATTATCATAGCTATTCCTTCTTTTTCTGGATTACAAGTCTTTGCGCTCGTGCGGCAGGTCTCGATGAGTATCAGCTTTACCAGTTTTTGGTGATCTGTTCTCTGGCTTGGTTCGCTGTCGCTTTAACTGTTTCCCTGTCAAGGACTCGCTATGTTTATTTGAGCCCTGTAATGGCGCTCGCGTCCCTTCAGTCCGAGCCCATTTACTTTCTTTTCTATGGTTACCCAAAACAGGCATGGGGATACGTCTGCATGGTTTGGGTGATCGCTCTTTGGCAGACCTTGCCCCAAGGCCGGCAACGTGATTTTGCCGTCGTGTTTCTGACCATCCTCGGGGGCCTGTTTCACCTTTGGACAGGCGTGCTGGGAGCAGGTTTACTTCTCTTCTATCGTCCCATTCGTCCTGTTCGTCGATTTTTTGTAGCTATGGTAGTGATCGTCTCAAGCATGGCGCTAACCGACCGCTCTAACGTCTATCAGCTACTGAGCAACGTTTCCATCACACCAAACTTTAGTTGGAGCAAGTCGCTAGCGCTCGGTCAACTGAGCGCATTGGAATTGAGCCAATATGTTCTTTATGGGGCTTTGACCGTTGCTCTCGTGGTGATTGCTACTCGATCCCGGCTGTGGGATGCCCCCATGTGGTACATTGGCACTCTCGCCATCACTTTCGGTATTCCGAGCTGGCATAGCCATGACGGTCAAATATATAGGTTTCTTATTTCCGCACCGCCTCTGTCGCTCATGTTTGTGTGCCAATTTTTAGCGGCGTTCAGCGGTCTACGTTGGAGCTTTCTCGGTGATATTTTTTTGATAATGCTCTCTTGCGCGAGCGTCGCAAGCAGCGCGATCCTACCGAGTGGACCACGACCAATTGGTCCGGCCCTCCCTCTTTCTGCCATAGTATCCAACCAAGATACTCTTCAACGTTGGATTCCTCCCAGCGCCTTTGTACGCGCGCCACATGGAGTTCAATTCTGGGTGAGATACTTTCTGGATAGACGATCAGCACAGAACTTCCCGGAGCCACGATGGGAAGGGGATCTTTTCGAAATTAGAGTTAAGGGTAGTCGCTATGCCAATTGCCCCTCTGTAAGCGCCGTCGACTTGAGTGAACAGCCTACGATTTCCTGTGTGACAATTTCAAACAACTGGGTCATCAGGAAACTTCCGGAGAACGATAGCCGTCCTCATTAAATATCCGGAAAGCAATAACCCTGTGGTGGGACTGCTAGCCCTGAAGGCGGCCCAGCAACAAAGAGTGCTCACCAAGATGGAAAACAGAGCCTGCGCCAGCTCGGCACTGGTCTAAAAGAGTTGACTCTACGTTCTTGAATGCGAACTGCAATGTGTGCCCCTCGTCGTGCTCCGCACGCACAGCATGACGGGTTCCGCCTATGGCGGAATAGAGCGCCCCGCATCATTGCACCACTTCAGATTTCAGCGGTTCATTAAGCATATACGGATTATGCCCCACCGCTTCCGACACACATCGAGAGGCCATTTCGGATTTCGGCAAATTATATACCGATACTGTTTGCCGCACACCTGATTGACGGTTTTCGACCTTTAAGTACCCATCAGCATCATACATCCCCGAATCACCTTGAGGCATGAGTGGACACCAGAGACCGCCTGTTCGCATTGCCATTCGCCCCAAAACGGCATTGGGTCTTCGAAATACATAACCCTCCGTACCTGCGTAACGCCAAGCATTCGTATCGCATTGTGGCCCGGGCGTGGGACAGGTACTGCTATAGTCAAAAAAATCACAGGGAGAAAACGGATCTATTCCGCAATTACCCGGTCCGGGTGACCCGAGACTGCCCAAGCCAAGTCCCATGGCTTCGAGGTACTCCAGGTAGGTGCACGCGTTTGGCCCATCGGAGCAAGGAGTCGGATCGAGAATATTCTTGAAGTTGGGCTCAACATACGAGCCATTAAGAAGCACCGTCAAGGCTATCTCCCCTTCCAGCAAGCGATCTAATATACTTGGATATGGGTTTCCTGTCGTCGTTACCGGCCGACCATAGACATCTCCGCCGTCCTGTCCGATAAGTTCCTGCTCAGCCCTAAGATAATTGGCATAACTTGAGTTGCATACTCGATATGGGTTCTGCAAAACCCCCCACAGATTGGAGGGAACATGCTCCTGTCCATCGTCTTGATGAGTTTGAAAAGAGCAATTCATGATGCCATCGGTAATGAGAACTATCTGCTTTTTTGAACTCTGGGGACACTGCTTCAACTCTTCTATAGCTTCATCAAGAGCTTCGACAATGTTCGTGGAACTCGCTGCCGCAGGGCTTAAAAGCGGGTTCGCTAAATAAGAATACCACCCATGATCAATAAAATTTGGATGCACCACCGGATCCACCTCTAATGGGCCGGAATTTCCGGCAGCCCGTGTAAAAGTTCCGCGATTGCGAACATCAGTAATTTGCATGAGATAGTAAAGATTACTGGTAAATCCAGGTGTCGAGGTAGCCGGAGCGGTTCCATCAAAAAAAGGCGGTATTTCATCGGCTCTAAGGCCGGTAAACACCTTAATGGTAGCCAAATCATACTCGGTTCGCTGTTTTTCAAGCGACTGTAGCGCCACATTAATTGCCTGCATGTACGAAACAAATGGTTCCGGGCCTTTGTATACACCATCCACATAAGCGTCATAATAGAGACTCGTGCTGCCCCACTGATAGTAACGATAGTCATCCTGAAAATGGTGGCGAATATATTCCTCCCGGGGTGTAGCGAGTCCAAGGACAGGATATGCGCCGACGTTTTGAGGACTGTCGGGAGCGTAGGGTGGATTGTGCAACGAAATATTTTGCCCATCAAAGGGAAATGGTAGTACAACACCC
>CAZPBV010000364.1:0-3229 GCA_964584675.1 uncultured Bdellovibrionales bacterium | reverse complement strand
AAGGATAGCAACACCGGCGAGGAACTCGAGCCCGACGAGGGATTCATGAAATCAATTGAAGAACAAATTGCAATTGTAGGAACCGCTTGCGACGGATTCCGCCAGGAAGTTATCGCTTACCTATGGTCGGTTACCCGGCGCGGCGAAAAGATTACCTACGAAAGCTATGAACCATTGAAAGAAGCAATTGAGAAAAAACTCATGGCTAGCGTGCGGGATGTTTCACGTATTATCACCAAGGCACGGATGCGGGATGAGGAGCAAGCAAAGAAATACAGCCTCATGGTAGAGCAGCTTATTAAGAATGGGTACCCGCCGAGCTGTGTGGATACCATTCTAAAATACGCCGCAAATAATTTATGGAAAGACTAGAAGTGGTTTCAAAAATACTTTTGAGACCACTTTTCATTGCGCCAACAACGGACGTATTCACAGCAAACGTTTTTGAGTTACGTGGGCATCAATGAAGTCAATTTTTCGTCCCTACACCCCCACCTCACAGCGCTCTGACAGAAGCGCCAGGGATCGACTCCGACATCGGCAGAAGATAAAAGATACCATACGCAACAATATTGGCGACATCATTGCCGAAGAATCCATTATTGGCCGTGATAAGGATAAGATTATTAAAATACCCATTCGCTCTATTAAGGAATATCGCTTCATATACGGCGAGAACAGCGCCGGCGTAGCGCAAGGAAACGGGAGCCAAAAGCCGGGTGACGTTGTTGGCAAATCCGACCCCGGAGACCCGAGCATAGGCCAGGGTGGCGGCGACCAACCTGGGGTCGACGCTTTTGAGACCGACGTAACACTCGAAGAACTAATCGCCATCATGTTTGATGATTTAGAACTTCCCGAACTCGAAAAAAGAGCCTTTCGTCAAATTGTGTCAGAAAATGCCACCAAGCGGAAAGGCCGGCGTCACGCAGGCATTCGTCCGCGATTGGACAAAAAGACAACCGCCAAAAACCGTATTCGACGAAAACTGGCGGTGCGAGGGTCAAGGGAAATTGACTTTGATAACGAAGAAACTCGCTTTCCCTTTCACACCGATGATATGCGCTACTACCATGTGGTCCCAACGACGAGAGAGGCCTCAAATGCCGTTGTGTTTTGCATTATGGATACGTCGGGCTCTATGGGCACCGTCAAGAAGTACCTTGCCCGCAGCTTCTACTTTCTTCTCTATCAGTTCGTGCGCCAGAAGTATCAAAATGTCGAAGTTGTCTTCATTGCCCATCATACCGAGGCTAAAGAAGTCACCGAGAAGGAGTTTTTTCATAAGGTTGAGTCGGGGGGAACTTACATTTCATCCGGTTACCGGAAGGCTGTCGACTTAATTCAAGATCGGTACCACCCGTCGCTTTGGAATATTTATGCGTTCCACTGTTCCGACGGGGACAACTTCTACTCCGACAATGAACGTGCTGTACAGGCGGCTGAAGAATTGTGCAAGGTATGTAACCTCTTTGGTTACGGAGAAATTAAGCCGTCTGGTTCGGCTTATTATAGCGGCAGCATGTTGGAGGTATTTTCCCAAATTAAGAGGGATAACTTCTTCATGGTGGTAATAGAAAAAAAAGAGGATCTGTGGCCCGCATTTAAGAGCTTTCTCACCAAAGACAAGACCTCCGCGGTTGCCGCGGCACAACGCCAGACCACGAGTGAAGGAGCAACTTCGGTAGGACCATGACGATTAGCGAAGAGGAGCTTCAAGCCTGGGACGATCGTATCCGCGAGCTTGTGGATCGCTATAAGCTTAATTGTTACCCACAAGAATTTGAGGTCTGCGACCACTATGAGATGTTGGGATACATGGCCTATTCCGGCATGCCTTCGCGTTACTCTCATTGGTCGTGGGGCAAATCTTACGAACGTCAAAAGACACTGTACGATTACGGCGTTTCGGGACTTCCGTATGAAATGGTTATTAACTCCAACCCGTGCCTCGCTTACCTCATGCGCGACAACACCCTGCTGTTGCAAATTCTAACTATGGCGCATGTATACGGCCACAATGATTTTTTTGCCAATAATTTTACTTTTACTTCCGGAACCGATGCGCGCCGCACGTTGGAAATGTTTAAGAATCATGGGCTGCGAATCGATTCATATGTTGAAGATCCTTCGATTGGCCCGAATGAGGTCGAAGAGACCCTCGATCATGCTCATGCCCTTTCTCTGCAATGTACGCGCAACCTTGCCATCAAACGCCTTAATCCCGAGGAGCAACGGATGCGAGCCTGGGAGCAGGCACAACCACCTGAGGACCCGCACTGGGAAATTCATCCCAAACGACGATACACGCCTCCCGAATTGAACCGTGTACCGCTTGAGCCTGAAGAGAACATCCTTGGATTTATCGCAGATTACAACCCCTACCTTCCCGAGTGGAAGAAGGACATTCTTCGAATTGTCGAGGCTGAGACTCGCTATTTTCTCCCTCAAATGGAAACAAAAATTATGAATGAGGGTTGGGCCAGCTATTGGCACTATAAGATTCTTAACGCTCTCGATCTACCCCAAGGTCTGCATCTCGAGCTCCTTGTGCGTCACAATCAGGTGCTACGACCGACCCCCGGGGGCTTAAATCCCTATCACTTAGGCTTTGTTATTTGGCAGGATATTGAGCGTCGCTGGAACGAGGGGTCTACTGGTCGAGAATTTAGTGACGACCGGCCGAAGGAAGATGTTCATGCCATAGATGAAAATGATACCCCTGGCCGAAAAAAAATATTTGAGGTGCGAGAATCGGATCGGGACACTTCCTTTTTACGGCGCTTTTTGACAGTTGATATCATGCGCGAATTAGAACTCTTTCAACATGAAAAGCGGGGCAAAGAACGAGTTATCACAAAGATATCTGACGAGGACAACTGGCATCAAGTAAAAGAAACCTTAATTCAGAATGTCGGCACGGGGTTTATCCCAACGATCAAAATTTACGATGCTGACTTTGGAAAAAACCGAACGCTATACTTGAAGCACTCTCACGACGGCCGCGATTTACAGTTAGAGTATGCCGAGCAAACTTTAAAACACATGTCTTACCTCTGGGAACGTGAAGTGGTATTGGAAACCATAGTCAATGGCAAAAAATCCCTGCTGAAGCTATCCGGTGATTCACTAAAGATAGAGCGGCCGTAAATTACGAAGGCAAAAGGGCAAGAAATCCCCCCCGCCGCCCCCCCCAATGAACACCGTGACCAGACAGAGCCCCAACAGC
>CAZPBV010000363.1:0-3241 GCA_964584675.1 uncultured Bdellovibrionales bacterium | reverse complement strand
GCCGCGGCGAGAAGATCTTTTACTCAAGTTACGCGATATTGAGGTGCGGCTCAATAATTTTGATAGGTGGCTGCAACCCATGTCCCAGTCGCTTGATGAAATTTCCGGTTCGCTTGAACGGGCCATGCGGTTGCAGGTTGAGCGGGCGCAGCAGGGATTGGGTCATGCTGACACTAAATTGCGAATGATTGAACCGCAGCGTCTCCTGGCCACACTGCGGGCCCAGGTGCATGCGCTGCATCTCTCGCTCCAGCGCGCATTTCCTTTCGATCGTGTGCGCGCTCTCCTTGCCGCAGTGGAGGAGCTCGATCGACGCTGTATGGAAGGCGTTGCGCGCGCGATGCGCGAACGCGCTCACGCGGTCAGTTCGCTGACAGGACGGCTTGAAGCTCTCAATCCGTTGCGGGTTTTAGAAAGGGGGTTCTCGATTGTTGAGGGAAACTCTGGCATTATCAAAAGGGCCCAAGATTTGGGCGATAAGGAACAAGTACGACTCACCTTTAGTGAAGGTTCGGCGATAGCGCAAATACTCGACGCGCAGGCTTTAGAAAAAGCGGACAGGAGGCTTGGAAATGGCAAAGGGAAGTAGCAAGGGAACGCTCAGCATGGATGAATTTTTGAGCCAGAGCGGGCAGACGCGGGTTAAAGAAGTATCCTTCGAGCAGGGCTTAAGCCTTATGGAGGAGCTTGTCCAGAAAGTGGAGTCCGGGGAGTTGCCTTTAGAGGAGGCCATTCGCGCCTATGAGCGGGGCGCTGAACTTCTCAAGCACTTGCGATCTCTCTTGTCTGGAGCAGAGGAAAAGCTTCGCATACTCCAAAAGCCCGGCGAATGAATCGAGTTGCTCTTCCCATCTCTTCTGATCGTCTTATTACCGCCGGAGTGGTGGTGGCGGCGTTGGGCTACTTTGTCGATGTGTATGATCTTGTATTATTCAGTGTAGTGCGGGTGCCGAGCCTCACGGATTTAGGTGTTCAAGGAGAGGCTTTACTGAGCGAGGGAGTGCGCCTGCTCAATGCTCAGATGCTTGGCATGCTCTTGGGGGGAGTCCTGTGGGGGGTGTGGGGCGATAAAAGCGGTAGAGTTTCTGTTCTCTTTGGATCGATTTTGACCTACTCGCTAGCAAACATTCTCAACGCCTTTGTGCATGATGTTGGAACCTATGAAGTCTTGCGTTTCTTGGCGGGCATAGGCTTAGCGGGAGAGCTTGGTGCCGGCATCACCTTGGTGGCTGAAACTTTGCCCCGTCATAGGCGCGGAATAGGGACTACTATTGTAGCGAGCATTGGTGTGGCGGGGGCTGTCGCTGCGGGATTACTTGCGGATTTTTTTCCCTGGCGAGTTGCCTATCTGGTGGGCGGTGGCATGGGGTTTGTCTTGCTTGGTTTGCGCTATGCGGCGCATGAATCAGGAATGTTTCATGCCATCAAGTCCACCCAGACGAAGCGAGGAAACCTGCTTGTTATTTTTGGGTGTCGAGAGCGATTCTTTAAATATCTCTGCTGTATTCTTGTAGGAATACCAACCTGGTATGTAATCGGCATACTCATCACCTTTTGCCCGGAGATAGGAAAGGAACTAGGCATGTTCATCCCTCCTTCGGCCGGTCGAGGCATCCTTTATTCGTACATTGGGCTCGTTCTTGGTGATTTAGCAAGCGGCTTACTGAGCCAGCGCATGGGCAGCCGAAAGAAAGCGATTGCACTATTTATCTTTCTTACTGCCATATTAACGGTTGTCTTTCTTACGGTGCGTAACCTGAGTTTATTTGAGTTTTATTGCTTATGCGCGGCGATAGGATTTGCGGTGGGCTATTGGGCGGTGTTCGTTACCACCGCTGCGGAACAGTTTGGCACCAATGTGCGGGCAACGGTAGCCACCACGGTACCAAACTTTGTGCGTGGCGCGGTGGTGCCTCTGACCGCTTCTTTTGAATTGCTACGCAGTTATGTCGGCACTATTCAGAGTGCGCTCATCGTCGGGGCCGTCTCTCTGGCCCTTGCCGCGATAGCAACCTGGCGTCTGCATGAGTCTTTTCATCAGGATCTTGATTTTCTTGAAGAGTAGGTAGTCGTATGTTTCCCACGGAGGGTTTAGCGCCGGATCCGGGGAGAAGCAAAAAGAGAGGGCCGTGCCGACCCCACTTTTTTTGTTCATCACCCGCCGCAGGATTCTCTGGCATGTTGCAGGATTGCTTTGAGCGAATCGTTTTCCCGGCAAAAGTTACGGGTTTGCTCGTTATTTGCCTCGCAATCCGCTCTGACTGACTGCATTGCGCTATGAGCCATATCAAGGCTCAGCTCAATATCGGGGACCTCATCGCAGGAAGCAGACTCGTCCGGCTCTTCAACGGTCGAGAGTTCGTCAAAAAAATCGTCAGCATTGAAATCAAAGTCAGCCACCTCTGAGCTGAGGCTGCTTGCCGGTGCAGATACGTAACGTGAATCCCGATACTCAGTGGCACCGCTAAAACTTTGCGTGGGGCCGTTGTTATAGCTATTCTCTTCCGCAAAAGCGCCTTCATAGAAGCGCAGCGATTGAAGATTGTCGCCGCCCACTCGGGAAATAGCCAGTTTTTTTGAGACCGTGCCGCTATAAGAGTTGTAGAATTTCTGGGTAAGAGTACCATCTCCGCCAATTACTAAGTGCGTCTTAAAGTGATTTTGATCACTAATCGAGCGATAGAGCACATCCGCCGTGCGTTCTCTAGTACTATCGAATCCAATTTCACTGCCATCAGCTTTGAGCGCGCCCTCGGTCGTGGCGCTAAAGCTTCCATATTGATCGCTGCCCTTATCTATAGTCTTCAGCAACCCGCTTATGCTTACAGATATGTCTTCTGTGTGGGTAACTTCGACTGGGCCGCTGTCAGAATTCTTGCCGCAAAACCAGAGGTTGGCATGATACTGGTTTCCTGCAGCAGCATTTTGATCGTTTGAGAATACCTTGATAAATATGTCTTGGCCGCCTTGGCTGGTATCTCCCGTATTAACCTTGACCAGTCGCGGCTTCTCTCCGGACGGTACTGAAAATATCTTCGTTAGGTCGTCACCTGGAATCTCGCCGGACAGTACGCTAACAGCACCACTGGACATAATTTCCTGAGAAGCAACGTTTTTCATGTAGCACAAGCTTGTGCCGCTCCGTAAAATTGGTTCAAATGCGTAGCCGACATCTTCAGCCATGGTGCACGCGAGGTAGCCTCCGCTTGAACCGTCGGTTTCGCCTATCCATAGCTCTGAG
>CAZPBV010000362.1:0-3270 GCA_964584675.1 uncultured Bdellovibrionales bacterium | reverse complement strand
CAAATAAATCTGCAGCAACAAACAGGAGTTCAAATAATTGCCGTTTCTGTTTCAGCATGACGAGCGCGCGCCTTTCCAAGCTGTATCTTTCCCGTCAGGAACGTATTCCAGTTTTCAACAAAGACCCGCAGGCTAAACTGTTGCGCCCTCTGAACGCAAGCTTCGGACGAGAAAGACCCCTCATGCTCCAGGAAAAACCGAATACTGCGCTTAAGAGCATCCAGCTCGTTCTCGCCCCTGTAGGGAATAAATACCCCAGTGGCGGAGCTATCAACAAGGACCGAAGAACTACTGTCTTTCCAATACCTTACCCCGCTTATTGTATCGCGCAGGCCGCCCTTGTCGAGCCCGATGACCGGTCTACCGGCCGCCATGCACTCGACCGGTACCATGCCAAAATCCTCCACAGCCGGAAAAACAAGGGCCCGGCAGTTCCTATAAAATTGCGCCAGTTCGGCATCGCTGACCGTTCCAAAAAACTCTATAGGCGCTCCCTGGGCGAGGGCTCTCAATTTCCTTTCCTCAGGGCCTCCCCCTACTACCCAAAGACGAAGGCCAAGCTCTTTGCAGGCACGAACAACCAGGTCCGCTCTCTTGTAGGGGACCAGAGCGCCGGCGTACAGCAGAGCCTCTCCCTGCCGAGTCGAGGATGCGGCGGAATAAGCATCTGGCGGCGATATCCAAGAAGTATCAACGGGGGGATGAATGACGGTGGAAGAGCGTTTATAAAAACAGCGAATGCGGGCGGCAATAAAATTACTAATTGCAACAAAGGCGTCAACATTCACAGCCCCCTTGAGATCCCACGTCCGCAGTCCTTGTAAAATTGGCTCAGCCAGCCCCCTGGCCTTGCCGAAATAGGTATCGGCTTGATCCCAAATGTAGCGCATCGGCGTAAAGCAGTAGCAAACATGTATCGCGCCGGCTGGTACTGAAACATTCTTGGCCACGGCATGACTCAAGCTGACGACTAAATCATAGTCGTTCAGCTTCAAGCTTTGCGCGGCGCGCGGATAGAATGGGAGCAGTGCTCGATAGTATCGCTGATCTCCCGGCAGCCTGTTAAGAACAGATGTCTGGCGCACTCGACTATCAATTTCTGAAGATGTGCTCCCGGGAACATGAATGAGCGTGTATATGTCGGCCTTTGGGTAAAGGGCAAGAAACGCGGCCAAGCACCGTTCTCCACCGCGCATGCCGGTGAGCCAATCATGAACAAGCGCAACTTTCATACACTCTCTGATACACTTCGGAAGTACATAGCGCGATAGTGCGGTAATCAAAACCCGGCAGTGCATTCCCCACCGTAGCTGTCGCCCCCCGGCTGACCCTATGTTGAGTGGCGCTGAGCAGCCTTTCTATACCTGCCTCCAAGGCAGGTAAGCTCATGTCGGAGCAAACAATGTTGTCCCCTCCCACAAACTCGAGCATCGCTTCCACGGGCCGGCATACCACGGGTACTCCCAAGGAGATAGCCTCCAGCGCCGGGATACAGAACCCTTCAAGCAGTGATGGAACCACCAATCCTACCGAGTGCAGATAGAGCGACACAAGCTCGTCATCGCCCACGCGGCCACGGCAATACACCCGCTGCTCGGGACCAATCAAACTCGACAGGGCGGCATCGGCGCACAGTTGGTCTGAACCTTGGCCAACAAGAATGAGATCGACATCAAATCCTCGTTGCAAAAGACTCTGGTGGGCACGCAAAAGGTCAGCCGCGCCTTTATGAGGCTTGTGCATCGAAAGAACCGCCAGGACGTATCGGCGGGAGGGAGTATTTCGCGATGTTAACTCCCCTGAGCTGAATTTTTCTACACAGCGCAATAGCGCGGGGCGGACAGCGTTTGGAATGACACGCACTTTTCGCTCAATGTCGGAATTGTTCCGCGCCAATTTTCTAACTTCTCGACCGGTCGCTTCACTCACACAAATCACGGCCCGCGCTCGTGACACTGCAGAACGAATCAACGTGCTTGCAACGACTGGATAGTAAAACCGTTCCGGGCACTGCACATGAATTAAGTCATGAATGGTGACCACCGAGGGAATAGATAAACCAAAGGGAAGTGTATAATGAGGCGCGTGAAAAATATCGTAACGGCCAAGCGGCAACGCGTGTGAAAGGCGTAGGTATTCAGCCATGGAATAAGGCCTAATATGACTCTCAATAATCTCGACTCGATTGTTCCACTCAAACCCTTGGACTTGCCGCGATGACGCGATGACGCCCACAGAAACTTGAGCACTGCTGTCGTCTCCAAGGGAAACCAATCCTGAAACCAGGTTATTGACATAGGTTCCGATACCCCCGTCGTGCACCTTGCGAGCATCAATGAGCACTCGCAGCGGGTGCTTGAACTGAGGCGACAGATGTTCGGTCGGTGTGTGGTCACGCGCAAACATGGCAAAGCCTGCAATGGGTCAACTACGATGAGGCCACTTTACGAGTTCCCGGTTCAGAGACTGATGGCAGGGCAGCTGTATGCGGGGAAAAGCGCTCCCGCAGTCTCCGCACCACATATATCTTCTTATCCTGAGACTCATAGTAGGTGCGAGCCAACACCTCGCCGATTAAGCCAAATACCAGAAATTGCAATCCAACGATCACAAGCATGACTGACAGGGTAAAGAGCGGGGAATTACCCATCGGAATATATCTAAAAAAGCGGCGGAATGTCAGAAAAACCATGAGCAGCACGCCTGACCCCGATGACACCAAGCCGAGCGAACCGAAGAGATGAATAGGACGCTTAGAATAGCCGAGCAAAAACTTAACGGTAATAAGGTCCAAGATGACGCGCAAGGTGCGAGATATGCCGTATTTCGACTGCCCAAAGCGTCTGGCGCGATGATTGACGGGAACCTCTGCAATGCGGGCCCCCATCTCATCAGCCAAGGCGGGGATGAAACGATGCATTTCGCCATACAATCGAATACCCTTGGCAACCTCATGAGTCATAAGCTTCAATGTGCAGCCGTAATCGTGCAGCTGAACGCGGGTTGAACGCGAGATGACCCAGTTGGCAATTTTGCTTGGGAGTTTGCGACTAATCCACTTATCCTGGCGGTTCTTCCTCCACCCTGCAACCAAGTCGTAACCTTCTTCTAATTTTTCAACCATGGCGGGAATTTCAGCAGGATCGTTCTGTAAGTCGCCATCAAGGGTTGCGACTAAGTGGAAGCGCGCATAATTCAGCCCGGCAGCCATCGCAGCGGTTTGACCAAAATTGCGGCGAAACTCAATCACACGCAAATGCGGGTCGTTCT
>CAZPBV010000361.1:0-3294 GCA_964584675.1 uncultured Bdellovibrionales bacterium | reverse complement strand
GACGGCATAATCCCACCAAAGCATTCAGGTTGGCTCCGTCCATATAGACTTGCCCGCCGCAATCATGCACTACCCGACAAATTTCCTTAATACCCTCCTCAAACACCCCATGCGTGGAGGGATAAGTCACCATGAGACAGCTCAGCTTCTCCCGATGCTGCTGAGCCTTTGTTTTCAAATCGACAATATCGATATTGCCATTTGTATCACACTCAACTACCACTACCTCCATGCCGGCCATCGCCGCGCTGGCAGGGTTGGTGCCGTGAGCTGACCGCGGGATAAGGCATACCGTTCGGTGTGCGTTGCCTTGAGCACCGTGAAAAGCTTTGATTACCAAAAGACCGGCATACTCTCCCTGTGCTCCCGAATTGGGCTGCAACGAGACGCCATCAAAGCCGGTAATAGCCTTGAGGTCGTTCTCCAAATCACGAAATAGATCTTGATATCCTCGCGCTTGCGATAGAGGAGCAAATGGGTGCAGGTTACAAAATTCAGGCCAGGTAACAGCCACCATTTCCGAGGTTGCGTTCAGCTTCATGGTGCACGAGCCGAGTGGTATCATCGAGAATCCGAGCGACAAATCACGAGATTCAAGACGTTTTACATAGCGTAAGAACTCCGTCTCTGAGTGGTAGCGGTTGAAGACCGGGTGGGTCAGGTAGGCAGAAGCCCTGCCGAATGTGCCAACTTGAGAAGTTTCTGAAACAAGGTCGGCGAGCGACTCAGCGGTAACCGACATGTCGCCGCGAACAATTCCTACCAGTTCAGCCACGTCATGCAATGTTGATGTTTCGTCAAAAGAAACACATAGTGAGCTTGGATCAAACACTCTCAGGTTGATCCTTCGCGCTTCTGCGCGTTTGATAATCTCGGCCTGCGAATGACTGCCAAGGTGCACGCGCACGGTGTCAAAGAGAGGGCCTTCAGATACTGCAAACCCTCGCGCCTGAAGGGCCTTGGCGAAGGTGTTGGCAAGCGCATGCACGCGTTCGGCAATCTTTCGCAAGCCTCTTGGACCGTGATAAACAGCATACATGCCGGCCATGACAGCCAGTAGCACTTGCGCTGTGCAAATATTACTCGTGGCCTTTTCGCGACGTATGTGTTGCTCCCGGGTTTGCAGGGAAAGGCGCAAGCCTGGTTTGCCATTTGCATCTTTTGACACTCCCACCAAACGTCCAGGCATGAGGCGTTTCAGATCATCACGACAAGCAAAAAATGCAGCATGCGGCCCGCCATACCCCATTGGCACGCCAAAACGCTGAGCACTGCCAACGGCAATGTCAGCGCCGAATTCTCCAGGCGCCTTCAGCAAGGTGAGGGCGAGCAAATCCGTCGCAACGGTAACGAGAGCGCCGTTCCCGTGCGCCCGCGCTATAAAGGAAGAATAGTCAAAGACAGTTCCGTCGGTAGCCGGATATTGCACCAAGGCGCCACAGACACCATCTGAAAATTCGAAAGACTGGTGATCGCCTACAATAACCTCCAACCCCATCGCCTCGGCCCGGCTTTTAACAACAGCAATAGTTTGCGGATGACACAAGGAGGACACAAAATACGAGCGAGCGGAGTCTCCCATTTTGGCATAGCTCAAACCACAAGCTTCTGCAGCCGCCGTTCCTTCGTCGAGGAGGGAAGCATTGGCTATTGGAAAGGCGGTTAAGTCACATACCATGGTCTGAAAATTGAGCAGTGCCTCAAGACGGCCCTGCGCAATTTCAGCTTGGTATGGGGTATATTGCGTATACCAACCGGGATTCTCGAGAATATTTCGCTGAATTACTCCCGGAGTAAAACAGCCATAGTACCCAAGCCCAATATATGATTTGTAAATTTGATTCTTGGATGCGTACGATCGTAGCCTTTCAATAGCAGCGGTCTCGCTCAGTGCGGCAAATGAGGGAAAATTGTCGGGGTTGCTTCTAATTTTCTGAGGGACAACCTTGGCAATAAGCTCCGCAAGAGACCGCTCTCCGAGCATCTCAAGCATTTGTGATTGTTCGTCAGTAGAAGGTCCGATGTGACGGCTTTCAAATACATCTTGATTGAGAACCTTCATAGCTTTGACTCCCTCCCCCAGTTCTACGTCGACTTGCCGTAATTCACTTTGAGCGTCATTTCCGCCATCACCTAACACCCCGGTACTCGCAAATTCCCCCGCTACTGCCCCTGACACAGCTCCTCCTACTATTGAACCTTATCCCCAAGAAATTCCTTGTACTGACCGGCACTCATTAACTTTCCGAGTTCCCCCTCACTCGGGTTCGATAGCCTAACCATCCACCCACTGTCATACGGGCTCGAGTTCACCAACTCGGGTTGAGAACTGAGCGCTGAGTTAACTTCTTTCACCGTTCCGCCAATTGGACTGTATACGTCGGAGGCGGCCTTGGTGGATTCAATTACGCAAGCGGTCTCTCCAGCTTTGAGCACTTTGCCGACGGCAGGCAAATCCGCAAACACCACTTCTCCAAGCTCACTTTGAGCAAAGGCAGTAATGCCAATGGTTGCAACGCCCCCCTCAAGCCTTACCCATTCATGGTCCTTGGTGTACTTCAGATTTTCCGGGAACTCCATGGCCATAGTATCTTACTCCCTTCGATTAAGTTGATTTTTTTAAAGCCGAATAAAAAGGTCGCTTAGCAATAGTGCTCTTGAGTCTCTTGCCCCTTACTTCTATTTCAAGCTTGTTTCCTACGCTTGCCAGTGGCGACGCTACAATTGCAAGCCCTAGCGCCTTGTTGAGGGTGGGAGTCTTTGTTCCGCTCGTAACCCAGCCAACTTCCTTGCCGTCACTACCCCAAACCTTATCTCCATGTCGAGCAATTCCAGGGTCGTCAACAAAAAAACCGACCAACGAACGAGGAGCGCCCTCTTGTTTATGCCGCTCTAATACCTCCCTGCCGATAAAGTCACCTTTATCAAGTTTCACAATCCAGCCAAGTCCCGACTCAATGGCAGAAATGTCATCTCCTAGTTCATGGCCATGCAAAGGATAACAAGCTTCCAAACGCAGCGAATCCCGAGCGCCAAGGCCCACCGGAACTAAGCCCTCGGACTTCCCCACATCCAGAAGCATCTCCCACAACTCGGCCGCTCGAGAGGAAGGGACAAAAAACTCAAAGCCATCTTCACCCGTGTAACCCGTCCGCGCACAAATCAGTTCAATACCTTGTATGCTGGCCTCGGCAAAATGAAAAGGTCTTAGCTGGAGAACCGCGCGGGCTCGACCATCACCGGAAGATTTAGACAGTTTCTCAAAGATGGTTATCGCCTTGGGGCCCTGGAGCG
>CAZPBV010000360.1:0-3339 GCA_964584675.1 uncultured Bdellovibrionales bacterium | reverse complement strand
GGTCACTATCACTTTCATTCTTATGTTTTGCGGACTCAATTTCAAACTCGTATTCCCCAGGACTGAGCCGACCGTCAGCCAAAATGTAGATGTGCATACGGTGCCTCTGCTCGAGCTCAACTAAGTCCGACTTCTTGTTGTTTAATAGAAAAAGGGCTGCGGCTGGAGATAATCGCGCTTTAACTAAGGAGACGTGGCCTGCCGCAACGGCCGCTTGCACTTTGCGTAGAACTTCAAGCGATACAAGTTCTGGGTTTCGAACCCGCCCGTGTCCATGACAGTGAGTACACTTGAGATGACTTTGGCTTGTTAGGGATGCTCGAAGTCGCTGACGAGACATTTCCAGTAATCCAAATCGGGAGAGTTTTCCAATCTCAATTCTCGCTTTATCCGTTTTTACTGCGTCCCGAATTCGTCGTTCCACTGCTGCCTTGTGTCTGCGGTCCATCATGTCAATAAAGTCAATAACTATGAGGCCGCCAAGATCACGCAGTCGCAGTTGACGAGCAATTTCATCTGCGGCTTCAAGATTGGTCTGATAGGCAGTATCTTCAATATTCTCGCCGGATGTTGATTTGCCTGAATTCACATCAATGGCGACCAGCGCCTCAAGTGAGTCAATGACAATTGCCCCGCCAGACGGCAGTTTAACTTCAGATTTGAGGGTATCGGCCACCTGTTCTTCAATGTCTAATGCGGAGAAAATGGGCTGATCTTTCGGAAAAAGCCGAACCCGAGACTTATAACGGGGCATGACTTGGCCGACAAAGTCTTTGACACGTTCAAATGTTTGCGGTTCGTCGATAAGAATCTCCCTAATCTCGGGAGTAAAATAATCTCGGACCACGCGGGTAGCCAAATCACTTTCCTCGTACAACATGGAAGGGCAACCCCTTGTCTGAGCTTCGGTCGCGATCCGCTCCCATACCTTAAGTTGCAAAGAGACATCTCGGGAAAGCTCGCTCAGACTTCGGTCCAAACCGGCTGTACGGACGATTAAGCCGATACCCACGGGGATTTCCAGCTCTCGGGCTAAGCTCTTCAGACGTCTCCTCTGTTCGGTATCGCTTATCTTTCTCGAAACTCCGCCGCGGTCGCTGCCGGGCATGAGCACCACGTAGCGGCCTGGGAGAGCAATGTAAGTGGTAAGGGTTGCCCCTTTCATCTCTCGTTCTTCCTTAACCACTTGAACAATCAGCTCTTGCCCTTGTTCAAGAACGTCTTGAATGCGAGGGCGTCCGCCATTGGGGCGGTCGCGACGAGTCCGATTGCGGAAGTATGCAGGATGAATATCGTTGATCTGAAGAAATCCGTTGCGGTTAGTCCCGATATCAATAAACGCTGCCTGGAGGCTTGGCTCTATTCTCGATATTTTCGCCTTATAAATATTCCCCTTGAGCTTTTTGCCCAGGTCAGACTCTATTTCAAGTTCAATTAGATTATTGTCTTCAACAATTGCAATGCGACATTCTTCTTGATGCCGAGCATTGATGAGCATGCGTCGATCCATAGGTCGTGCCTCAAAAAATGAGCCAGACGCGCATTGAGGTAGCCCCATGAGTGCGGGAGGTCGAAAACCTGCCTATGCTCAGAACGGGATACCGATGGATCGTTCTTGGCGAATATCTGCATACAAACCCCGGGACAAATTGTATGAGCTGACAAACTACCCCCTCGAGAGGGGCACAGGGAGCCAGTCCCTGAATGTGAGGAATTCGCCAGGACAGAAATCATTACCTATCGCGCTGGTCTAAAGTTAAGTGTAAAAAAAAAGCGTTCCAAAGAAAGATATCATCAAACTGAAATCTGTATGTATTGAAGCCCTAAAGGCTTTCTTTTAGGATTCTACCACACCTGTGAAGGATGTTTCCAGCTACTAAGGTATTGCTAAAATAGATAAAATATAACCCTGTTATTTTATTATTTGGATAGATATATGGCAAATTCGATGCGGCTTATTGTAGTCACTGGCGGCAAAGAAGGTACTGCCTTTGGCCTCCAGACTGGTGGCAATCTCATAGGACGCTGGGATCCGGACACCTCCGCCTATCCCGAAGTCGACCTTGAAAATGAAGACCCCGAGGCAAAAGTATCCCGCAAGCACGCAGTGCTTAATTGTGACGGGGAGTCAGTGACCATAGAGGACATTGGCAGTCTCAACGGCACGTTTCTTAATAAGTCAGATCGGCTAACTCCTCATGTGCGCTATGCGGTGAAATCAGGTGATGAGATAATAATCGGAAAGACGCGACTGCGATTTGTGGTGGACTAAGTTGTACGCCGGGACCGGCCACTGAACTGAGTCATACTAGTTCTTGAGTAGGTCCTCAATATGTCTTACAAGTACGGCTGGCTTGCATGGTTTGGTCAGAACTAAGTTGCATCCTGCCTGTACGGCTTCCTCATGAACTTCTGGATCATCCAAGGCCGTAAAAGCCACAATCGGCACGGTAATCCCCTTTTCCCGAATATGACGTACACACTCCTGCCCATTCATGCGCGGCATCATGAGATCGATGAGAATAATACTTGGGGACTCCTCTTCGACGCACTCCAAAGCCGAAATTCCGTCTGCTCGTCTAACCACATCGAAACCCTTGTCCTCGAAAAGAAAATCGACAATATCAAGGGCGGTCACGTCGTCATCAATAATCAAGATCTTGTTCATCGTGCCCATTGTCCCTCAGGAAAAATTGAATAGCCAATCCCTCATAACTTCTCTGAGCTATGCGTAGCTCGTTTACCTTTACAACCGAGAATCATGTTTGCGCTTCGACGGGTCTCATTGAGACTCCGGTACGCTGCCCGCGCATTTTGTTGCGCATTTCAGCCTACTCCTCGCTTTAGAGGCTGCGCAAGTCATCCTTGACCTATAGGAGCAAGACTACCGATCAGGAGTTGCACGCCTATAGGTAGATGATGCCTTAAGAGTAAAAAAGGATACATTATGAAATGCAGGCGAGGAGAAGGAGAGGGTAAGGGTGCGAATATACTTGCCGCCAACTAAAATGTCGGTATTTTGATTGGCGGCGAGTATGCCCCTCCGGGAGGGATGACACATACCCGCTGCGCAAGCTGCGAGGGCCGATAAAGCCATTGCCATGAACGCTGTGCTTCATACCGCAGAGGTTGTATCAACCGGGAAAATCCATTGGCCGCCAGCGTATAACTATGTTTGGCGATAGTTGAGGTGTTTGACAAGGTATGGAATGAGTGAACTTTTTCGGATCGTATTTCGCATTATAGACTCTTATATACTGACTGCCAGTGGAAGTTATGACGCGGGTCCAGAGCGAATCTTGCGTTAGATTAGCGAGGAGTAAATTTAGAAATGCCAGA
>CAZPBV010000359.1:0-3342 GCA_964584675.1 uncultured Bdellovibrionales bacterium | reverse complement strand
GTTTTAAAATCGGAGGCCTTCATTTTTCGCACACCCATACACCTTATCCCTTTATGACCAGTCTAAATGACCAGTCATTTAAAGTCAAACGCATTAACAACTCCCTTATGCGATTCAGCCAACACTCATCTCAAGGCTGACAATCCCGCTCCGTCGTCGAATCACTCGAAGCTTTCGTTGAAAGCCGCCATCTTGCACCGGCCGGCCAATAGGGCATGATACACTATTAGGTGTGTCGGCATTACTTAGAGGAATATTTCAAGCCGCCTGTGAATAAACTGACTCTCAACCTCGGTATTTTAGCTCTTGGATTAATCGCCTCTCTCGCGGCGGTGGAAACGGGATTTCGGCTCGTTCACGCCTCAGCGCATCGTCGCCCGCCGTCTGACCGGCCTCATTATTATTATATGCCTCTGCCTTCGGATGGCGCTCGCGACAGTATTCACGTAAAGGACAAGGCTCAAGATACTTTTCGAATTGCCATTATAGGCGATTCTTTTACCTTTGGCCCGGATGTGCAGTTCGACGACACTTATCCAAAGCGGCTCGAGCGCATGTTTAATTTGAACCAGGGTAATCGCAAGGTAGAAACTCTGAATTTTGGTACTCCGGGAGCCTCCACTGTTCAGGAAATCCCTCTCTTCCACCAAGCCTTGTCATACCATCCCGACGCAATTCTTTTACAAATTACTCTCAACGACGCCCAACTCCGCCACTTGGATGAAGAGCCTGAGGACGTTCGCTCCGAGTTTAAGTCGCTCCGCGACTCAAACCTTCTCCCCTCCTGGCTCTACCACTGGCAGTCACTGACATATGTTCTTGAACGAATTCATAGTCAGCATTCCATTCAAGCCTACATCAACTACCATCAAAATTTGTATCGCAACCCGCTGTCGTGGGAGCCCTTTCAAAATGCGCTCGCGTTAATTTCTGAGCGCGCCCGCGCCGAGCATGTTCCGCTTGCGGCTGTGATTTTTCCTTTATTCGACTTTAAAATCGACAGCTCCTATCCCTTTAAGGATATTCACGCCAAGATAGGAGCTGCATTGGAGGCACTCGGTGTTCCGCATCTCGACTTGCAGGACGCTTTTCGCGGCCTTACTCCCGAAAGGCTACAAACTCGACCGGGACAGGATTCTCACCCCAATGAGATTGCCCACCGCATCGCAGCCGATGCTCTTGCCAAGTGGCTTACAAAATCACAAATCATTCCTGAAGAATTTTTCCCCCGCCATGTATTTCGGGAGCGCGATAACCTAAAAGAAAAGTCCGTTCCCTCGGGTAGCCACTTTCGGATGTGAAACATGGCCACGGTATGCCGATAAGCATACGTCGAAATGCCACGAGGGCACGAGTCCTGCACTTAGCCCGGACTTCTCACCAGCCGAAGTCCGGGTTAGCTTCTTACCAACGCCAATCACTTCTTCATTGGCTTAGGTTTACGCTCCAGCCTTGACAGAAGACTATATGCGCATGGCACAACAAAGAGAGTAAAGAATGTCGACACGAACACCCCGCCAACGATGGTCACTGACATGGGAATTCGGCTTTCCGCGCCCGGTCCGACTGCCAGCGCAGGGGGCAAGGCAGCGGCGATAGTCGCAAAAGAGGTCATCAGAATCGGCCGAAGTCGAACTGGTCCCGCTTGCAGCAAGGCATCACGAACCGAATGCCCGTGTGCTGCGCGTTGATGATTGGCAAACTCGACCAATAGTATCGAGTTTTTCTTTACGATACCCATAAGAAGAATGAGGCCAATGACGCTATACAGATTGATCGACTGATCGAGAAGATAGAGCGCTCCAAATGCTCCGGTAATACTAAAAGGAAGCGCCAAGAGCACCGTCAATGGATGAATATAGCTATTAAATTGAGAAGCCAACACCATGTAGGCAACCACCACTCCCAGCCACAACACAAAGAACAAGCTCTGAAATGATTCTTTGAAAGTTTGAGCGCCTCCGCCAAGAACAAATCGATAACCCTTCGGCAGCTCCTTAAGCGCAATCTCTTCTGCGGCCTCAAGCGCCTCCGCTTGTGATTTCCCCGGGGCAACGTTACCATATACCGTAATGGAACGTTCGCGATTGCGGCGCGTAATGGTTTGCAAGGTTGAACCGACATTCTTATTCACCACCTCAGCGATAGGCACCAATTCACCAAATTGATTTCGCACCGATAGTTTCAGGATGTCGGATGGGTTTGAGCGTTCATTTTGCTCAAGCCGGATTCGAACGTCGTAGCGCCGGCCGTCCTGGGTGTACTTTCCAACTCGAATACCCCCAATCGCCGCGGCCACGGTATCGGTGATGGTCTCAACCGACACCCCGCGCGCTGCCGCAGCTTCTCGATTTGGCCATACACGTACTTCTGGCTGCCCCAAGCGATAATCAGTGTTTCCGTCGACAACCAGGCCGGTTTCAGAAAGCCGTTGCAGTATTTTTTCGCTCGAGACCCGCAAGGTCTCCCAGTCCGCCCCGCGAATATTAAATTCAACCGGAAAACCGCGCTGGGCGGTGAAACCGCGCGTTGAGAGGTCCTGAATGAAGGCTTTCATTCCGTCGAGTTTCGCAAGACTTTGACGCGCCTCCTGCATCATTTGCGCCTGAGATTTGCTCCGCTCCTCGCGCGGTCTTAACGTTAAGAACATCATCCCCGTGTTCACCTCGCCCCCACCAAAGCCGCCGATTGCTGAGTACACGCGTTGCACCTCGGGTAGCGCTTGAAAGTAGGCCTCCGCTTGCCGCAGTCGCTCGGACGTAAATTCAAGCGAAGAACCAACCGGGGTCTCAAACCGCACAATAAACATGCTCTGGTCCTGGGGCGGAATAAACTCCTTTCGCAGTCCGGGAACAAGCCGAAGCGACAATACAAACACTGCCACCGATCCCAAAATCACCAGCCAGCGGGCACTTAAACACAAGCGCAACAAAAGCCCATAGAAGCGCGAAAGCGCGCCCAAAATAGCATTGACAAATCGCGCAAACCACCCGTGCTGCGAGTGATCTTCCATAAACTCAGCGCAGCGCATCGGCGTGAGCGTAAGAGCCTCCACCAGCGAGAGCGCTACTGCCGCTGAAAGGGTAACCCCGAATTGGAAAAAAAACTTTCCTATCACGCCTTGCATGAAGGCGACCGGCAGGAAAATAGCAATGACTGCTATTGTTGCGGCCAAGGCTGCAAATGTAATTTCGTTTGCCCCATCAAGGGCCGCCTCGGCGCGCTCCTTTCCCATGCCCTTATGGCGATAGATATTTTCATGGACCATGATGGCATCATCGACTACTTTTCCCACCGCCAAGGCCAGCGCCAAGATGGTAAATAGGTTCATCGTAAACCCCA
>CAZPBV010000358.1:0-3353 GCA_964584675.1 uncultured Bdellovibrionales bacterium | reverse complement strand
GTATTGAGCCCCCCGCCGTCATCCGATATTTCGATAATGACGTGCCCGCCCTCGTGAAAGGCTCGCAGCAAGAGGCAGCCCTCCGGATTCTTTCCCTTCTGCTTTCGCACTTCAGGCGCTTCAATCCCGTGATCGACCGAATTTCGAACAATATGCGTGAGCGGATCCTTAATAGCCTCAATAATGGTCTTATCAAGGTCGGTCTCCTTTCCCTCCATCTCGATACGAACTTGTTTCCCACAGGTGCGCGCCACATCACGAACAACGCGAGGAAACTTGTTCCATACATTGGCAATCGGCTGCATGCGGGTGCGCATGACCTGCTCTTGAAGTTCGGAAGTAATGAGATTAAGGCGCTGCGACGTATTGACGAATTCCGAATCACTTTGACTCTTGGTGAACTGAAGAATTTGATTGCGCGCCAGCACCAGCTCCCCCACTAAATTCATGAGGTGGTCGAGAAGTTCAACATCAACACGCAGGGAGGTCTCCGCAAGCGCGCTCTTCTTGTCTTCTTCCGTAGCCGGTGTCGATTCTTGTAAAGATTCCATAGCAGCTCCTGGTAACGATGAAGATTTCTGAGATAGTGAATTTGTCGGGGGAATGCTTGTTTCATCCGCCGAACTGGGGCAATTCTCCTCCTGCTGGGGGCTCGCGTCCGCAGCTGCCGGTGACGGCATCACTGGTTCCACCGGTGCGCTCGCGGGTTGCGCATTGCTGTAGTCGCTTACTGCCTGCTGAAAGAGCGCCTCAAGATCTTGCTCAGCTGGGTCCCCGCCTGCGCGCGATTCGACTGACGTCGTAGGTTCCGAAGATGATAGGGTAGGTACCGGCTCAACATTCTCACCGTCGTCGGTGGAAACTTCCTGTGTTAAAAGGATCGGCTGATCGACCGGCGCCGGCGCTTCTCCAACTGAAGACGACGGCGAGTCTCCATTCAGTTCGGAGAGCCGTGCAACGAGTGAACTGAAATCCTCACTCCCTTCGCTCTCGTCCTTTGTGATGTTGTTCATAATTCTGCGAACAGCATCCACCATGGCAAGCAAAGTAGTGATAATCTCCGGTGTAAGCGCCAAGCGCGAGGCACGCACACTATCCAGCAGATTTTCGCCGACATGGGCAATTGATTCGAGACGGGTAAACCCAAGAAATCCGCATGTACCCTTGATGGTGTGAATGGCGCGAAATACGCTATTTATTATTTGCTTATTAGTCGGGTCAGCTTCCAGCTGAACTAACTCCTGGTCCAGGCGGTCGAGTACCTCAGCCGCTTCGCTCAAGAATTCTTCGATAATTTGGCGCTGCTCGTTCATGATCTGAGCTATCTTCCCGTTTGACCCTATTTGAGATGTGGAGAGTGCGCGACCTGATTCTACTCCCCAATGTCCCAATGGAACGTCGGAAAAGAAAAGTGATTACTTGAGTCAATTGTTAGCGATTCGGAAGCGCGCCAAGAAAAAGAACGCTACTTGGCGGGAACACTGAGCGCTTCAAGGCGAGCAATCAAGTCCTGCTTCGCCGGAGATGATTCTTGTCCTTCAGATTCGATTTGCAACAGCAAATCGCGGGAAGCATCTAGCACTTCAAGAAGTGCGGAAACCACCGGCTGAGTCAGCGGCACTTTGTTACTCCGTACACAATCGAGGAGCGCCTCGCCACGATGACATAGTTGTTCTAAATTTTTGTAACCGAGGAAACCACTATTACCCTTGATCGTGTGAATTGCACGAAAGACACTGTTCACTAATTTCAAGTCACTCGGATCGCGCTCAAGCGAAAGAAGTTCCTGCTCAGCCCGATCTAGATTTTCGTTGCTTTCTACCAGAAAAATCTTGACTTCCTCAGGTATTTCCACAGCCTTGTTCTCCGATTGGGTTAATTATCTCGTCGCTCGTAACAGGTATCGGCGTGTACATTGATAGAACTTAAGAGTAAATCACCCCTCCATGCAAGCTGTTACCATCTCTAGGACCCCTCAATACATCTCTATGTGTAGAGTACAATGTGGTAGCGAGTCTGGGTAGAGCTGACGATACTCATTTTAAGTTGGCAATCTATCGGCTGCCTGCCCTTAAAATGATATTGTTCATATTGAAACTATGGCGTTACGTCGTTTTATCGAAGCTCCGATCACCGCCGTCCGGGTCTATCGGGGACGGAAGAGACATCGAACCGGAAGCGAGGTTATAGATCGCCTCGCTTCCTTCCATGGACTTCCGGAAAAATTTGGTCAGATCTTGGGGCTGTCAGAGTTAGCTGACTCACCATCGCAGGAGCAATTTTCTCAGCTGTATACCCGTCCGAATTCGTACCCAGTTGAAGAATTTCGGGCCTGGCTCACCTCAGAGTTCGGGGAAGAACATGTCGGCCGCCTGGTGCATTCAATTTCCCCCAACGGCACCTCCGCTTCTCTCGGCCAGGTTCATAGAGTCACTCTTCTCGACGGCAGGGAGGTTGCCTGCAAAATACAGTATCCCGGCATCAGAGATCTGGTGCATGCCGATCTCCGCGCCCTTGGTCTCCTTGCAACCCCTTTTCAGAGCCTATCGCAGCGCAAAAAACATCTCCCCTTCGATCTTGCGGCTTATCGAGACGAACTGGGGCGATCACTTGAGCAAGAACTTGACTATCGTAGTGAGTTTCATGCTCAGGAAAGATTTTATGCGCGTCCGCTAGCGGGAATAATTATTCCGAAGCCGGTGTCAGAGCTTTCATCGGAAAATGCCGTAACGAGCGAATGGCACGACGGCACAGCCCTGAGCGCACTGCATCATGAAGCACCCAAAATCCGGCAACAGGTAGCGGAGCTTCTGGTAAGCCTTTTTCTGCATGGCACTCTTTCGTGGGGAGAGTTTCACGCCGATCCTCATCCTGGCAATTATCGCTTCCGGGCGGAACATGGCAGTGTCACCCTTATCGTGTATGACTTTGGCTATTTGGGAGTGGCGACACTACAGCAGAGAAGGGCGCTGCAAACCTTACTCACCGCCCCCCCCGCCCATGCCGCTGCGTTACTCGATTGCTACTCAGCTTTAGGCTTTAATCCGGTATTGCTTGAGCCCATCAATAAACATTTGCTCAAACTAACGCATATTCTCTTTGAACCTTTTCTTGCCAAGGCGTCATATGATTTAGCCAAGTGGAACGTCGGCGATCGCCTCGGTGAACTACTCGGGGAGGATCGCTGGAACTTTCGATTGGCCGGTAGCGCTTCAATGCTTCCTCTCCTCCGGGGCTTTTCTGGAATCGTGCAATTAGTCACCTCTGCGCGCACTGCTCTTGACTGGCAGGCCTTACTACAAGCGGCCCTTTCAGAGAACCAAAGTCAGGCCGGAGCCTATCGTGAAAAAAGC
>CAZPBV010000357.1:0-3357 GCA_964584675.1 uncultured Bdellovibrionales bacterium | reverse complement strand
GTCGCACGAACTGTAACGCGCAGAGTACCTAGACTTGCCCTACTCACTGGACTGAGTAAATAGGTAAGTGCATCGAAAGTAAGATCTACGCCCCGCGCACCTCTAGGGCGAGAGACGAGAATAACACTTTCCTCTCTGGGGTAGGGACGCCATGTAAAAATATGTTGGCCATCGGAAATGGTAGACTCTGGGGAAAGCCCCGTTACCTCACAGCGGAAAACCGAAGAACAAGAGAGTATCCACTCTTCAGACAATTTTTGTTCGGCACTCGCTTGCAGAGTCAACTTTGACGCCTCAGCCAGGCTGCTTTCCCAACTCGCAGAAGTGCTACCACGAGGGATGGTGACCAACGCCAGCCCCTGCTCCACCTTTACCGACGCTGACGTTACTGACTCCCCCACGATAAGCGGTATGCGTACCAACTCCGGTCGCTCCGTACTGCCAAACCGAGTAACGGTATTGGCGATACTCCACGGGACGTCTATGCTGAGACTTCGCTGCAGATGGTACCAATTTGGCAGGCTCACCTCGGCACCCACGGAATCCCGTTTTTCAGATCCAGCCTCGGCACGCTTCGAAAACTGCACAGAACCGACAACCGTATGAGTAGGACTCATACCGTCAACCTCCCAATCAGGAGCATCGATGTGAACCGCGCTTGGAAGCTGGGAAAACTGAAAGGTCAATACGTCACGATTTTGAATCTGTCCTTCAAGGTGAAGAACATGCACTCCATCAGGAACCTTTGCCCAAAGAACCCCTTCGCCGTCGCGTCTGAGAGCGTAAGTGCTGACACCATCAAGAAGCACCCTTGAGGGCATGAATATTTCGAGTGGCCCAGGAATAGCCGTGGCGCCGGTGCCTCTACTGCTGACTTCAAGGTCCATGGTCATGACCAAGCCGCTCAGAGCCATAGTCAACGAATCAATACTCGTACACTGGGAGCGACACTCGTCTCGAGTAATCCGGTTTTCCAGTTCAGAAAGTAGTTCCGGACTAGGGAAGCTCTGTGCTTCGCCCGAAATCGGCAGAGCTACGATAAGAAACAAAGCGAGGACCCCTTTCCCGGCTGCGACCACAGATTTGAATAACGCAAAATCAAATCGCCCGGCAAACAGGTATAGTAACAGTGCAAATAGAAATACTCGCAGCACACTGAACATCAAATTTTGACCTGGCCCGAAAAGCACCAAAGATACCCGCTGGGTCTGAGTAACCGGCCCGGTATAACCAAACGAAAGGCCACGCCATTGCCAGCTTGGAAGTCCCGGCCCTGTTTGTACAGTTTCCTTAGGCCCGGCCTTGAACTGTTTTTGTTTGCGTTCATAACCGCTTGCCCCACTCGCCACCTTACGGGCCTCTAAGAGGACTTCGTCTCTGGTCGATTTGTCCAACATGGCTTGGGGAGCGGCGGCGGTAGGAATGTTTTGCTGAGAATAAAACTCCGTACTGGCTCCAATTTGTTGATATTGATGAGTTTCCGAGGTCTCCATCTCGAGAAACACCCCGGCAAAGACAATGAGAACGCACAAACAAATAAACTTAAAGGCGCGCTTAAATTGCCGGTGCAGCAACGCTCCGACTCCAATAACGGCGGCGGATACAAATGCAATAAACACTACCCATCCAAAAACCGATTCTTCAACGAGGGCGAATAATCCAGACAGAAGCCCTGCCGGAGACATATCGGCCAAGCCTGCTTGAGAAAAAAGTCCCCGGCGCATTTGTTCGGCAGCAAAAGACACCACCATAAGCGCAGCCACAAGGAGCGAACAAAACCCGTATAACAGGACACCTCTCTTCTGCAACCCATCAGGTAAGTACCTCAGGAACGCTAAAGCAACCAGCACATGTATCCATATACGAAGCGGGCTGCCCGGTTCTAGATGACCAAATAGAAGCGCCAGAGCAGCGACGGCTCCAGTACCCAAGCCAACCAAGCGCGTAGTAGCAACAACAATCAGCAAAATTACAAAAATATCCAAAAGGGTCCAACTGCGGGTCCAGCTCCCTTGCCCAACCCAGTCCGGCCCCGCAATATGAAACAAAGACCAGCCCGGCGGCAAAAACATGGAGTATTGCAACGCCTCAACATCGTGCAACCACCCAACCGCATCAAATTCACGCACTGAACTTTCTATCCGAGATGTCGCCTGTACGTTCATACTGGCAGAGCGCAACTCGACGCCCACCGCTTTTGAAACAGGGTCTGACGTAATAACCTGATCTTCCCCATCAACGACTACTCGTCCCAATCGAGTCTGCGCCGAACTATTTAAGCGCCAACCCTGAGCCATAGTGCCCGAGATCTGGTCCTGAGCAGTAAATCCATTCCCATCAAGATCGAGCCATAGCTTGCGCGCAATCTGCAGGCGGTTAGGAGGAAATTCCTTTTGCCCGCGCCGCACATCTTCAAACGATAAGCCCGACTCCGACTCAAGCACATAGGCCCGAAGCCCTTTCCACTCATCGGGGAGCGAGGTTCGCTGAGGATCAATGCTTGCCGCACCGGACAAAGCCACGCTGCGGATACTTTCTGCCGGGTTCCAGACCCATACTTCCTGATCCGGCCACTCGGGAAGCGATCCTCGCTTTGGGCGCAGTTGAGCCGGGGGTGTCGCCATCAGCGCCTCCACATAAATATCAAACACTCCTGGTTTAGCCTGAACGGTAAGCGCATACTCCTCGCCCACTTGGAAGGCCAACGGTGTGTCAATTTGAATTGGGGTGGCACCAACCGGAAGAAAAGAGCCGAACAAAAGCTCGCGCGCCTTGCCGCTGACTCGCAACCGCAGCAAGGTCGTGATGCGAAACGGCACCCCATCATCGAGCCTACGAAATATCTGCATTTCGAGCGCATTCGCCTCGGTCACGGTTTGTTCAGAGTCCTCCTCAAGCCATATTTCGTGGGCATCGGTTATCTTGGGGAATGCAACCACCTTGTCTCGAATAACGAGGCGGGCGAGCGCGACACTGTCGGGAATTCGTATGGCGCGGGGCATTTCCGACCACGCAAAGATGCCACGCAATTCATGCGAGCCCGGGGTAAGGTGCGCATAGGCACGGCCTTCACGCACGGCAAACGGAATTCGCGACTTTTCTTTAAGACGAACAAGGTTATTTGGTAGAACTTCCCCGCCGCCAGGGAGTACCACGTCAGATTCCGCATCGACTGAAACAACATATAAGACCTCGCCGCCTTGAGCAGAAGCAGTAAGCTCTAACAGGCCGGGCCACTGGCATACCCTCTGATTTTCGACAAGCGCACAGTGACGCTCCGGGTTCCGCTCTAGAATCCAGGGCACCCACGGTTTCAGCGGCTCAGGTACACTCGACTGAGCGTCCACTGTTGCCGTA
>CAZPBV010000356.1:0-3368 GCA_964584675.1 uncultured Bdellovibrionales bacterium | reverse complement strand
AACCTCCTCGCGACTCGTCTCCTTACCCGGCATATCCTGCCATGGTGCAGACATTGCCCATAAATCCAGCCAGAGAACAAGCAAACAAAGCGCCAATCAGAAAAAGCACCCATCGCCACTTTCTCCAGCCCGGCTGAAAGTCGGAGCATTGCACAAATAGATCGATCGGATACACGATGCAGTAACAAAGATTAGCGACTACCGCCAAAACCGACAAACCCACGGCACTCGCCCACAAGAAATACGCCGAAATTTGAACCGGCTTCGGGCTCAACGCCATAGCGATAAGAAAAACCATCACGAGCGCCCCGTTGAACACGATCCGGCGTAACTCCCCATATACCGGATTGAGTCAGTAAGAATTTCCCTAAAATTCTTTTCCATTGCACATGCCGAGTCGCAGCTGAGAAAGTGTTTGGTGGTCCCGCTTTGTCTAAGCCTATTAACATTTTTATAAAGATAACAGAGCTATTGTGAGCAAATTGTTATCGTATTTTAACCATTGCTTCTTTCTTTGTCCCAGACCCGAAACTCTAGCTACCCATAACTTTCCGGGCCGGGCTATATTTCGACCCGCAGTTGCAACATTACATTTCGTATACGGAGAATAATATGAAGCTACGATACATGGTCGCCACATTTTCCTTACTACTCATTTGTGGTTCGGGCTGTAATAGTTCAAGTGATTCCAATTTTCGCACTGATGCAAATGGTCGAAGCGATATTGGAGAAGAGGAAATTCTCAATACATTTACCGCCATTGCGCAAACATGCGCCGCTCGCGGGATTGCGCCAAGCTCAACGGCCAGCCAGGAAGATTGTCAAGCAAGCTGCGATTGCACCGCAGACGCGATTGCCGAACTTGACGGAAAAGATGATGCCCCCAATGTGAGAAGCGCTTGCTATAATGCCTGCGATCCAAATTTCGCTTCAACTGACAACGATCCCGTTTCAGTTGATGACGAAGATGACATTCCGAATTACGAGGATTTCTATCTTGACTATGTGTTTGCTTGCGACGAAATCGCCAATGAGATTGTATATTCTGACGGCAACTTTGTGGAAGAATGCGTAGATACCTGTAACTGCTTGGCCGACCACATAGAAAATACCGTCTCAGAGACCGAGGATGACAACATTCGAAGCGGATGTTTGAGCAATTGCGAGCTTTCGGCGCCTCGCTCACAGCGCTCGAAACTTGATGGGATGCTCATGTGGGTTCGCGGCGGACTACAGTAACTGCCCAAGTCCGGACTTCTTACGCTGCGGCGATAAGTCCAGGCTGAGATGGAAGTTGATAACCACATAGCCTCCATCGGACTCTGTTAAGCGGGAAAGCCGCTCTGGCTTTCCCGCCTCTTGCAACATTCGATTCCTATAGCCGACGCGAATGGCGCATGGCGGATACTTACGTATCGTATAAAAATTATTCTTTCATGTTTATGAATACATCGAGCAACTATTGGTTCACAGAATACCAAAGTGAAATTGCAGCCGCGCCGGAAAAGATCTGGGCATATTTTTGCGACGTTCCTGGTTGGAAAAATTGGAACGCGGGCATTGAGGAAATAGAGATAAAGGGACCCTTCGCAGCCGGCACCGTGTTTATCATGAAACCGCCGGGCCAGGATTCACTCATATCCACGATAGTTGAAGTTCAAGAAAATGAATTATTTGTCGATCGCACTGCAGTAGGAGACCTCATCATAACAGTTTCACACAAAATTGAACGGCTAGGTTCCAATCAAAGCTGTGTAGTGTATTCCGTACAAGCCGTCGGGCCAGGCTGCGAGGACGTTGGGCCGGCAGTATCAGCCGACTTCCCGGACGTGCTTGATGCACTCCGTCAAATTGTTGAATCAAGTTGTGTTTAGTAACGCCTCATTTGTTCGCGCCGTTTGTTTTCCGCCTCACAAGACAGATTTCAAGGCGCAAAACTATCAAGACAAACGCAAGCACTACACCAAAAATGACCGTATTCCAAAGAAACGAGTCCCAAAGCCAGACAACCTGGGGCGGGCCAATTTCTGGCCTTAGATTATAGAGGAGAATTGCATTTGGCGCGCCGCGGCCATCGATAAAGCACGATTCCGCATGCATGTGTTGGGGATAAAGGAGTCCGCAGCTAAGCAATGTTCGCTCACAAACAAGGGATAAGGATGAGAGCCCTGCGCCTACAATAAGTGACGCGATTAAAGTCCTTACCATTACTTTCCTCGACCGAAAAAGATTGGCGTGATCTGCGCAAGCCTGCTGTAACAAATTAAAGCCCAGGTGGCGCCTGCGGACTTACGTCAAATCCACGCAAATATTATACCCCCTTTCACTTTATATCTAGAACACATCCGGAAATGCCTTCTTTGGCATTTCCGGATGCGCTCTACTGATTTACCAGCCTCAACCTTAACCGGTCAGTGCTCCGGTATCCTTAGCTCCCGCCCACAGCGTAGCTCTACAGGGCAATTATTTTTCCGACCTATTCTTGCATCTGCACCGCCTTGCCTATTATCTTATGATATAGAAATATACTAGAAGTAGGCAGCTTATGGCAAGCTCATTAAAGAAACTCATCGAAAATGGCCTTATTTGGTACCCAGAGGAAAGCCGCTACAAAAAAGAGCGTCTGTCTTTGGGCCCTCATACCGGCTCTCACGGCACCACATCAGCGGCTGCTCGCTTCGGCATCTCCGCTGTCGATAGTGCCCTACCTGATGGCGGCCTCTCTCTTAATAGTATTCACGAGTTCTTAGTGGGCACCATAGATCCTATCCAACATACGCTTGCCCCTCCTCTCCGCCTCATCACCAACATCATCGTTAACACCATTACCGAACAAACCTCCTATGCTTTGTGGATAGGACGAGGCTGTTGGCCAACTCCTTTTAGCATTCAAGCATCGAATACAACACAGCATGACATACTCAGTCGTTGCATATTTGTAGATCCGCCAAGCTATAAGCAAAGCTTATGGGCGACAGAAACGGCTCTGCGTCATAGTGACCATATAGGCATCGTTGTATGCTCTTTACACAAAGCAAGCTTTACCACCTCACGGCGCTTATCACTGGCAGCAAATCGCGGTAAATGTATTGGTATTTGTATCCGTAGCAGCAAAGAGCAAAATACCCCAAGTACCGCCCGCACACGCTGGCTCATAACACCAATTCACTCACCGCATCCATATCCACACTGGCAGCTACAGCTGCTGAGCTGCAAAGGCCCCCAGCCCAGCAAAAAAAGCTGGGTTGTTTGCTTCAATAATGAGCTCTTTCAAGAAGCCCATGAACAGACTGCTCAAACAGATCCATCCTCAGTGCCATCACAAAAAATATATACAGCCGCATGAAACGTTATCTGTGTCTTTACCT
>CAZPBV010000355.1:0-3369 GCA_964584675.1 uncultured Bdellovibrionales bacterium | reverse complement strand
AGGTGGGAAGACTGCAAAGTGGTCTCCCTCCCGATATTGCCTCGACGCTTCCATATACTCGGAGTATATATTGAAGTACCAGGCCTTATACTTATTTCGACGTTTGGGACACTTGCTAAGAATTCTTGGTCGATGAGTTGTTTGCGTCGAGGTCTTTGTCCTGTGGGGAAGCGAACCTGGAATTCTTCTGCGCAGTTTATTGATCCCCAAAAATGATTTCCCTTCCTTCTTGCGACGTTCAACAAGTTCTTGCCGACGCTCCTCAAGCTTGGCCTGCATGACCTTCGCATACTGATTTTGAGTTAGATGTTCATAACCTGGCAACCTCTCAAACTTTAAGGTGACTGTATCTATATAGTCGGAGATACCGACATGTGGGTCGTGGCGTTTGGCGGCATGGTACGCTGCCCACCGAATGACTTTAAATTTTTTTTCCACACCGTGTATTGCATCATGAAAGCAGTTATATCCGGGGTAGTCAGAAATGCGCTCAACCAGACCGTCTTGAACGGGTTGAAGGACAGTGTAGAAAAAATATTCCTCGATATCTTCAGGCGCAGGAAGAAATTCTGATGAATATCGTCTGGCCCAGAATCGACCGCCCCTATAGGTGGGACAATAACGAGGAATAGAACGGGCAACACAAGCATTAAGATCTCTCATAAAGTTCGCACGGTTGGCGTTGGGGAAGAGGGCAGGCCCTTGAATATGATTTCCCTCGATTGCGATCGCATAAAGCTTAACCTCATATCTTTGAGTGAATTTGGCCACGTAGCCAAGAATGGCCTGTTCAATAGCTCGATTATTGACGAACCAAAGTTCCGAGTTTCGGGCGCGGGTCGTAAAAAACGATGCGAGCTCGGTCGATTCTATGCGGGGATGATAGGCCACACAACCTAATCGAATTTCTTTGGAAAGAGTTGTGTAGCTTCTGCTGTAACTGTCTGAGGCCAATTTCCTTTGATTCGATATGGATTAGCCTTTTCGATGCTACACGGATTTTGAATTGTGAAAGTCTAAAATCTCTAATAAATTCAATAAGTGCAATGTCACTGAGAGTATACTTATGATCGTAGGGTTGGTGGGGGAGGTGCTGTTTAGTACGAAGATTTCGGCGACGGCGAGGGAGCTGGGTCTGCAAACTGTTATGACGAGGAATGTCGATCAGTTTAAGGAGGCGGTGCATATACATTCGCCCGGACTGGTGGTGATAGACCTGAATATGAAGGGTGATGATCCCTTGGAGGCGGTACGATTTCTTAGAGAAATGGATGCTACCAATTTTGGATGCAGCGCTCTGAAGGCAGTCGGGTTTCTTTCTCACGTGGATACTGAGCTTCAGGAACGTGCGATAAGGGAGGGGTTAAAAAATATTTTTCCACGGTCGCAGTTCTCAAAAAACTTGCCGCTGATTTTGAAGGGCGAGGGGTTGACATGAGAGCCTTATTTGAGAGGCGAACTGAGCGGGGCTTGGGTAAGCTTACCATTCTTGTGTTTGGAACTATCGCCGCAGTTGTAGGCTATTGCGCTTACCATATTATTCCCTTCTTCTATTACTTCTACGAGTTGAGAAGTCACATGGAGCAGGTTATTAAGGTTGCTGATGTTGAAAATGATACGGAGATTCGGCGACGGCTTATGTATCATATTAAGAAGTACGAGCTTCCAGCCGAGCCAGAGAGTCTTGTTATTGAACGCGATGGCCGGCATATGAAAATTAGCCTGCCCTATGACGAGATTTTTTATGTTACTTGGCAGGGCAAGGATTACGACCTCTACGTCTTTCACTTTCACGCCTACGCTGAAGGGAATTTCTGACATGAACTTCCCATGACTATGTTTGTTGTCTGCATTCGAATTTAAGATGGGCAGGAGCCCGTTTTGAAGTGAATTTTCGGATTTTCCACTCATTCCTGCGGCGATGACTCTGAAATGAGGCTTGATCCGTGGAAAACTCCGTAAATTCACGCGCTTGTGTGGCGCTAGCGGCGAATTCGAGGAAATTTTTGATTAATCCTCCCAAATGCCGTAACCTGTTGACAGAGCTAGGTTAGTTTTCGTAAAAACTTTGCTAGGCTTTTTTCGCCTTTAAGTGCGTTCCTGAGAGTTCGCAAAGGAGATAGCTATGAGTTCTGTAATATCATCTCGTCCTGAGAAATCGTGCTGCCCGCAGGGGAGCGAACGAAATTTCTACTTCTCTAATAGCACCTGTCATCACTGGAGTTTTCCTCGACTACGGGAGGCTCTCTGCATGAGGAATATATATGGCAAAAACTAGTAAGTCTGTTCCCAGGAACTGGCGGCTGCTGATGGATGAGGAGGTAATTGCTCGATCCATTATTCGTATGTGTTACGAGATTTTGGAGAAAGATCGTCGGCTAGACCGCCTGGCGATAGTCGGCGTGCGCACTTGCGGGGAGGTTATTGGCCGACGTATGGCAAGCCGCATTTCTGAGATCGAGGGAGTGCAAGTGCCTTTCGGAGTTCTGGACATTACGCTGTATAGAGATGACTTAAGCCGTTCCCGGGCCCAGCCCACACTCAAAGGAACTGATTTGCCCTTCCCGGTAACAGGGGCCCGAATAATTCTGGTCGACGATGTGCTTTTTACGGGACGCACGATTCGCGCCGCGCTTGACGCGATTATCGATTTTGGTCGGCCCGCGTGCGTGGAGCTGGCCGCTCTTATAGACCGTGGCCACCGCGAGCTTCCCATTAGAGCAGATTATGTTGGCAAAAACGTTCCCTCCGATAGAGAAGAGATTATTAAAGTTCGCCTGAGCGAGCTCGGCGAGGAAGATGCCGCGTACCTCATACCAGGACAAGAGAGTGCGCAGGAGGAAGGCGCGTGAAGCACCTGTTGGCAATAGAAGGTCTGTCGCGTGAGGAAATTGAGCTTTTGCTCGCAAACGCTGCCAGTATGGTGGAGATCTCGGAGCGTGATCTGAAAAAGGTTCCAGCCCTGCGAGGGAAAACGGTGATTAACCTTTTCTTTGAGGCGAGCACCCGCACGCGAGCAAGTTTTGAGATTGCGGCAAAACGACTTTCAGCCGACGTTATTAACTTCTCTCCCTCAACCAGTTCCGTCACGAAAGGCGAGACTCTGATCGATACTGCCAGAACCCTGGAAGCAATGAGTCCTGACATCTTGGTTGTTCGCCATGGCGCTTCGGGAGTGCCGTGGCTTCTGGCGCGGCATCTGTCATCAACTTCCATTGTGAATGCAGGTGACGGCATGCACGAGCATCCCACTCAGGCACTATTGGATCTCCTTACGCTTCAGCAGCATTTTGGAGGTAAACCGGAAAGTGTGCGCGGGATAACCATTGCGTTGGTTGGCGACGTGCGCCACTCTCGAGTCGCTCGCAG
>CAZPBV010000354.1:0-3377 GCA_964584675.1 uncultured Bdellovibrionales bacterium | reverse complement strand
GCGCAGGGCACCAACAGCGGCCAATAAAATGCCGAAGGCATGGCCGCTGTTGGCGTCCACGTTGAACGCCCAGTTAGCCATTTGCCGATGGATGCAAATTTGGAACGAAGCCCGCAGAGAATGCTTTAACCACTGATTGTGGTGTAAGAACACGAACTTTTGTTGTTTTGTTTAGGCGCTGAGGGCTGCGGTATCCGTCGAACGACCATGGCAAGTACCCGAGATCGTTAACAAGGAAGGCGTTTCCGTCATGCTCAAACATTGAGCCTAATGGCAACTCACATAATTGGGCTTCGAAGGTTTGCTTGCCTCCGCCTCTGATTGCACGCTCACTGTGCAATATGCTGTCAATCTCGGGCATAAGCACCGATTGACAAGCGGACTCATCAACGTTGCCACGTAGCCATGCGTCCTTGAATGCGATATGCCTTTCGCGCTGGCAGTATGAGCACGGTCTATGCCCAGCCGAAAATGCGGTTGCTTCGTCAAGGAAGAATAACTCTGAGTAGTTGCCCTTTGAGAATGGGCTTGGACGTTTGATGTTCTTATACGATAGTCGGCAGGTAACCCAGGCTTTGTGCGCCCACGGCTTGACTATTTGATTGGAGTCATTGTGAAGAATGCCGCGATTGCCCATAAGGGTTCCTCTACTCGTAACCGAGCAAAGCGCGCCCCATGGGTTAACTCTGTTTTGAAGTGCAGTGTGTGGCATATGTGGGTGGCTAACGTTCGCCATAACCGGCAGTGAAAAGCGGTGCGACGTAGAAGCGCCGCTTTTCACTGTCCGAGTTGATGGCGTTGTTATGGCTCATGGTTTTAGGGGCTTGGCTGTGTGGAGGTAATGAGCCTCAGGCCAAGAACGCCCATGACCCCAGCCGCAATACGATCCACGTGCAATTTTGAGCGGAGATAAGCCGTCCGCGATGATTCGGCTGACAATGCAAGCGCGACTATGGAATACCAACCGGCCTCGACAAGAAAGACAAGAAACGGAAGTAACACGATGGCGGCCAACGGCAGGCTGTGCGGTAACAGCGCGGCAAAGATACTGCCGTAAACCACAGCGGTTTTTGGATTACTCAATTGCGTAAAGAGCCCAAGCATGAAGGATTTGCCCGTTGACCGCCGTATCGCACCTTCGGTGTTTGGGACAACAATCGGCTCTTTGGCCCCACGCCAGATGCGGATGGCGAGGTAGACAAGATACAAACCGCCTATGAATTTGAGGATGAGATAAAGCCACGGCACACTGGCAAGGACCACCTGAAGTCCGAGCAGCACGACGACGGAAAAAACTACCCCACCAATTCCCATGCCAATGGCCGTAAGGAGTCCGTCGATTCGGGAGACCGCCATTGAAGTGCGCGCAACGAGCACAAAGCTCGGGCCGGGACTGATAGCCCCGATTAAAAGCGCCCCAAGAACGCTAGCAAGAGGAAGAAAAAGTTCCATGTGTGCTCCTTGAGCCATAACGTAAAGCTCACCGGCTGCCGCAGGCAGTCCGGTGAAGCGCGCTGTTAGACCCGACCATTTGGCCGGGCCACGGGCAGTGGCAGACCACGGAACCCGGCGCCCACTGGACGCACGCCGCTGGCGCTGCCACGCCACTAAAACGCCTGCCGCAGCCGGGTTGACCGACACAGCCACGAAGGCACGAAAACCACTGGCCTGCAAACCGCCACCAGAGCGGGCTACAGGCAAGGCTACAGGCCGCTACCAGAGCCACTGATGGCGATGTTACCCCGGAACCGAAACAAGGGAAAACCGGGGGAAGGACTAACGCCCTGGTTAACCGGCGCCGGAAGCCGAAGGCTGGAGGGCACCAACATAGGCCATGAAAATGCCGAAGGCATGGCCTATGTTGGCGTCCGCGTTGAACCTACAGTTAGGCTGGGGAGCGCAGGCACGGTGTTGCATTTGTATAAAAATAGCCTGGTTGAGGTGCTCATTCAAGGTCTGATGTTCGGTCCTCTAGCGCCTCTTCGATTGCGATTTTCAGCTTTTCGTCGTCAGCAAGGAGTTGCTGGAATGGTTCATAAGGAAGGTTTCCTTCGTTCACCTGACGCTCGATGAAAATTTGCATGCGCCACGGATCGGGGTTTGGTTTGTCGAAGTCAAAATCAATTCCGCCGACGTCGGGGGTTTTGTAGATATCAACACCGAGGCCGTGAGTGCATAAGAACCAAGATGTTCCAGGAATTGCATGCCTACCTCTATTCTTGTGAAGGAGGATGTCCTCTGGATGCTCCAAATTGAAGCTGCGCTTGATGAGTTCTTTTGCCCATGCCATTTGCGCGTGCCAGAGCGGAATGGCTGCAAGAACAGGATTAGTACTCATGATGTGCTGACACTTTAACGTGTGGCTATACGGGCTGTTCGAAGAGAGCCTAACGACCAAGCTCAGGGGCGCGCCGCAGGCGCGTCCCGCTGGAGCGCAGAGTTAGACTGTGGATGATAGCAGGAATGACCACAGACTATATCTTTTTGAGAGCTGAGGACAACGGCTTCCAGATACGCGAATGCGCTCCTTTGAACATATCCAAGAGATCGCTTGTACTCTTGGCTCCCATGTCCTGTAATGTCACGCATCCACAACTCCATAAGGATTTCCACGGCCCCCATTCAAAGCGCCCTCCCTCTCTGGGAGGTAAGAATCTGGCCATATCATCGACCCTCGCAGAAAGGACTCTCCCAAACCGTGGAGATTTATAAGCCATCACAAGTAAGTGCATCTGCGAACCTGGTTGAGGCACACCAGATGGGCAATAAAACATGAAAAATACTTGGAAATTCTTACCCACGGTAAGTTTATCTATTAACGCATCCGAGAAATTGAATTCATCAGGTGCAGAATTAGGATTCGCCCACGCGAATTTTAACCTTCCAGGACTGAATGCTCCCTCTATGGCTGGTCGTAAATGATTCTCAAGGAATTGGCAAGATTGTTTGGCTTCTGCGCCAGTAGAAGGACTGAGATGACCTTTGATGTGGTCGGTAAATTCCTGTGCAAAAGGCGATTTACCCAGAAGAGATTTTGGTGCCTTACAGAGACTCGCCCATGATAATTGCTTAACGGGACAGTTACGGTTTTTTAGGTCTGCACTGGTTGGCTCATCTCCACCTCTTGTGAGGAATACAAGACCTTTGGGAATTTCAGGAAAAGCCTCATTAATGGCCTTCTGGTACTGAGCTAGTTGTTCCGGTGATTCAGACGCTTTGATTTTACCCTCAATTCCGATCACTAGAAATGGGGGATCACTCCAGTTAAGTCGGAATACGAGCAGGACATCTACTCTCTTACGGTTGTCGGTATACCATTCAGGCGTTGCTGTTACATGGAAAGCTTGTGTCGGAACCTCCAAATCCTTAAAAGCACA
>CAZPBV010000353.1:2612-3389 GCA_964584675.1 uncultured Bdellovibrionales bacterium | reverse complement strand
CCGGACTCTTTCGAAATACTAATGGACTTTTGCAATTGATGAGACACAGCTTCAATAGATTGACGCCGATGGAGGGGGATGATGGGTACGGCGACAACGGCGAGCGTCGCCGTTTTAACAAGCGTTTCCAGGTAGTAGAGGATGACCGCTGTGATCAATAGCAGAATAGCTGCTCCGGCTATCATGAGTTCGATCGAAGGGGCCCGCGCGCTATCGGTTCCGAGCGCGCAGGCCATGATAAGTGGAACGAGTGCGACTAAATCAAAAAGAAAAGAGAGAGCAAAACTTGCGGAAGCCTCCGCTACTGGAACCCCCAGGCATGACTTTGCAAAAAAAATATAAAGCACATCGCCAAGCCGTGCCGGAAGCAAATCAACGCACAAATTACGCCCCAAAGTTACTAAGAAAACTTTGGCTATCGGAACCTTATATCCGGTAACGGCGAGCAGGGCTTGGTAGCGCCAGGCCCGTAGAAGAGAAGTCGTGAGCGACAAAATGCAGAATAGGGTGAGCCCCCAGATACTAACACCCTGCACGAGTTCTATGACTTGGCGCAGGGAGATGGCGGCAAAAATCCACGCCAACACCGCGACACTGACAGCAGTGCTCAAGACAATAAAGAGGGTTCTTGAACTACCGGGATGAGAGACTAATTTCGGGCGGTTAGGCACGCGGCATGAATCGGAACTTACGAGCCCATTTGCGCTTTGCGGGCTTTGGCTTCTTCGTAGATACGCTCAGGTGGTTCTCGCAAATCCCATACCAGGCCGAACCAGG
>CAZPBV010000353.1:0-2602 GCA_964584675.1 uncultured Bdellovibrionales bacterium | reverse complement strand
TAAAATCCCTGGCGCTCGGAACCAGGATAGCGATGATGATTATTGTGCCAGCCTTCTCCAAGCGTGATGAGAGCCAGGAGCAAGCTATTGCGACTGCGATCGCCGGTTTCAAACCGCTGCGAGCCGTACATGTGGGTGAAAGAATTAATGGCAAAAGTACCATGGTAGAGAAGGGTCGTGCTGATAAAGAATCCCCATACCAGCATTTGGAACCCATTCGTTTGCCAATGTGGATACGCCGTTTCGCACCACATCCCCAAAATATACATGGCGATTGCTAAGGTAATTGGCGGAATGAAGTGAAGCTTATCAAGCCAGCGAAGCTCGGGGAATTTCAATAAATCCTTTACATATTCAAGCTTTGTTTCAACAAACTGGGTGCTCAAAACCCATCCGATATGGGCCCACCAGAACCCTTCAGAGGGCGGGTGAACGTCGTTGTCGGTATCGGAGTACTTGTGATGATGGCGATGATGCGAAGCCCACCAGATAGGACCTTTCTGAGCCGATGTTGCGCCAAGAAAGGCCAGCAGGAATTGAAACCATCGGCTGGTTTGGTATGTGCGATGCGAGAAATATCGGTGGTAAACGCCGGTAATGGCAAACATGCGGATAAAATACATGAACGCGCAAACTATCGCGGCGACCCAACTGACACCCGACCAAATGACGAGAAAGCAAGCCGCATGCACCAGCCAAAAGGCGATTTGTTTGATGGTATTAACAGTTTTATCAGATGTCATACATTATTCCCCGGGGAACCCTGAGCCCTTTTTACTCATTAATGTAGCGGAATATCGGGAATATTGAAAGGTAGCTAAAAAAAAGGAGCGCGCGGGGCCCCCTTTTACTTGACTGATTAATTCTTAATTAGACCTTCTTTTTTATTCCTTCAATTTCAAGGTCGATTCTTACTTCGTCTCCCACCACCACCGCGCCAGTCTCTAATATCTTGCTCCAGGTGAGGCCAAAATCGCGGCGATTAAGCTTGGTTGACGCAGTAAAAGCAACTCGCTCATTGCCCCAGGGATCCTTGGTGGCGCCGCCCATTTCAACGGCTAGCTCCACCGGTTTGGTGACACCGCGCATCGTCAGATTCCCCCTCAGCTTGAAATTTTCAGGGCTTGAGCCTTCAATGCCGGTCGAGGTGAAGCTAATTTCGGGATACTTTGAGGCGCTGAAAAAATCTTCCGAACGCAGGTGATCGTCACGCTTTTTTTGATTGGTGTTAATGCTTCCCACATCAATGACTGCCTGCGCGCCCGACGCGCTCATGTTCTTTGGGTCAAAGGTAAACGAGCCCTTGAACTTATCAAACTGGCCAAGCACTGAGCTAATGGCCAAATGCCTCACCTTGAACGACACCCGCGAATGATCGGAGTCGATTTCGTATTCATCAGCGCGAGCAGGGATAACAATGAGGAGCGCGGTAATGAAGGTTGCGACAAGAAGAGGCGAAATAAATTGTTTCATAGCCGAGAGCTCTCCAAAAAAAGTTGCCTGAATACTATACTTGCGGCCAATCAAAATGCCAGCATTTTGATTGGCCGCAAGTATACCCCCGGAGGGACAACAAATACTCGCCGCACAAGCCGTAAGGGCCGATTAGGCCCTTTCCCTGAACTCTACTTGGCGCTGCAGAGGCCGCACGAACCAGGCAAACTCATTGGCGGCGAGTATATATTCGCTGCCAATGAGTTTGCCTGGTTCGTAAGGCTGTTGCGACCATAGCTGTTTCGATAACGAGGCACAATGACCACGTTATATCCAGCGTTTGATCTTAAAATACGCCACCATGGCAAGAGCAATCAGGAGGTTGATGCCCATGATGTAGTAATACCCATGGGCCCAGTGCAGCTCAGGCATGACGTCGAAGTTCATGCCATAAATTCCTACAATAAAGGTAAGAGGCATAAAGACAGTTGCCACCACAGTCAAAGTTTTCATGACCGCATTCATGCGATTACTGACACTGGTGAGATATATATCGTGCATTCCGGAGAGCACTTCCCGGTAAGTCTCGATGGTATCGATTACCTGTACCACATGGTCATATACGTCCCGCAAATAGAGCGCCGTTGACTTTTTAACGAACACACTTCCTTCGCGTTCGAGGCCGGCTATTACTTCGCGCAGCGGCCACACCGCTCTTCGTAACGCGAGGCCGGAATGTTTGAGGGAATATATTTCTCCCAAGGCCGATGGCTCAGGATCATTCACAATTTCCTCCTCCAGTTCCTCAACATGCTCTCCAAGGCGCTCCAAAATTCCAAAGTAGCTGTCTACCACGGTATCGAGCAAAGCATAGGTAAGGTAATCGGCCCCGAGCTTCCTCAGGCGCCCGGTTCCCGTGTGAAAGCGCTGGCGGACCGGCGCAAAGACATCACCGGGTTTCTCCTGAAAAGAAATTACAAATTGAGGTCCCAAGACGATACTTACTTGTTCCGAGGTCACTTCTTCTTCGCTTTCGGACCACGAGAGAGCCCGCACAACGATATAGACAAAGGATTCAAAGTCCTCGCGCTTGGCGCGTTGATGGGGATTGAGAATGTCTTCGAGGGTGAGGGGATGAAGCCCAAAATGCTCGCCGACTCGCTTTATC
>CAZPBV010000352.1:0-3398 GCA_964584675.1 uncultured Bdellovibrionales bacterium | reverse complement strand
CCTCCAGCATGTGCATGCAGAAAGGGCAGGCGGTGGCGATATGCGAAGCGCCTGTGCTCGCCGCCTGCTCTGTGCGAAGCACGTTGACGCGGTCGCCAATTTTTAGATCCATCCAAAAATGCCCGCCACCCGCTCCACAGCACATACCCTTCTCGCGGCTCTTTTCCATCTCAATAATCTGTAAACCTTTAACCGCTCGTAGACTAGCGCGCGGAGCGTCGTACTCGTCATTGTAGCGCCCGAGGTAGCAGGGGTCGTGAAAGGTAAAGGAAGTTTCTTCGCCACCATCGGGCAAGGCAAGGCGGCCATCGGCGATGAGACGTTTGAGAAGCACTGAGTGATGAATGATCTCCGGTTGCTTTCCCTCCGACAAATTACCAAACTGGGGGTATTCATTCTTGATGGTGTTGAAACAGTGCGGGCAGTTAGCCACGAGTGTCTTGAATCGCACTGACTTGAGAGTCTCGATGTTGCTTTTCGCAAGAGTCTGAAAAAGATTTTCTTCCCCCAGGCGGCGCGCCGGATCGCCGCTGCAACCTTCTACGGTGCCCAAAATACCAAACGATAGGCCCGCATGACGCATCAACTGCACCAGCGCTCGCGCGATGCGTTGTTTGCGCGCATCATAAGCCGACACGCATCCGACCCAATATAGGTAATCGACACTTTCCCCTGGCTTGACAATGGGAACATCAAGACCTTCGAGCCACTGAATCCGATCCGAAGGAGCCCCGTACGGATTGGCCCGATTTTCCAATGCCCGCAAGGTTTGCTGAGCCTCTTGAGGAATCTCGCCGTGCATGAGGGCCATATTCCGTCTGTTGCCAACAATGATATCGACGTGGTGAATGCCGACCGGGCAGGCTTCAACACAGGCCATGCAGGTGGTGCATGTCCAAAAGACATTCTCGTCCATGACTTCGGATGCGATGCGGTGGTCGGCATTTTCTCCGATATGGCGGGGTGATTGTTCTACTTGATCGTTAGCAGCGCGAAAGTCTCGATCGTACCGGTACCCTTCAGCTTGCGATTGTAGGCCGAGGGCAGGGAGCAATACGGATTTTGATAGGAGGCTATCAAACTTAAGAGCGCTGTCAGAAAGGTAAGAAGAGCCAAGATGCCCCTGAGCATGCAAAGTCAACGCATGATTGCGGCTATCAAGTATCATCCATTTTGGGGAAAGCGGTTTCCCTGAATTATAGGCAGGACAGGCGTCCTGACACCGGCCGCAGCTCGTGCAGGCCTCAAGGTCCAGAAGCTGCTTCCAGGTGTAATCCTTGATGCTTCCCAAACCAATATTGAATTCCTCCCCCGACTCCATAAGCTGAGAAATTTCGCCGGGGTTCTCAAGCGCTCCTTTCACTCGATTTCTGTCGGAGAAATACAAATTGGCGGAGCTTGCAAGCACATGAAAATACTTGCTGTAGGGAAACAGCGCGATAGCGCCAAAAACGGTAATAGTATGAAACCACCACACGCAAAAATGTAACCCTCTGGTTGATTGGGGACCGAGCATCCAAAAGAACTTAGAAAAAATCAGACCAATCGGAGAAAATAAGGCCCAGGGATCTTGGGTGGCATGAATGCGCAAGCCCTCTAGAAGAAACCCCTGGATAATCAAGAGAGTCAACACGAACAGCATTTGCGCATCCGCCAGCCGGTTGTGAAGGAAATCGGGCTTTTGAATGTAGCGGCGATGAGCGGCAAGTGCGCAGCCCACCAGGACTCCAAAGCCCAAGAGGTCGCTCAACAAGGTTACGACAAGATAAAAACCGCCCTGATAAATCTCTATTCCAAGGTCATGGTGTATAAACACCATGCTCGTAGCAAAGAGGAGCGCTACAAATCCAATTACAATGAGCGAATGTGCAAGCGCCGCCGATTTCTCTCGAACGACCCCTTTTTGACAAACAACCCATTCAATCAAGTTTTTGAGTCGGTTGAGAAACCCCTTTGCTATTGACGCATTCGGTTTGCCTGAGAGGATAAGTTCCCCGTGACGAACCAATCCCAGGCCGGCTACTGTCAAAGAAACGGCCAGTATTCCATACATCAAGTACTGATTCGCAGTTGACTCAATATTCCAAAGGATATCCCGTGAAGGGTGTTCGAATTTCATGTTGCCCGAGGGAAATGCAAATAAGACACCTGAATAGTAGCGCAGCCCGGGCATTTCATGAAGATGAAATGTTCGGACAAGCTTCGCTGATTTGGTCATTTCGGTGTATGCTGGCCGCCAGGAATATCGGAGAAACTATGCCAAAGAAATACGTGGTTACCGGGGGCGGGGGGTTCTTGGGAGCCGGCTTGGTAGAAGCCCTACTTGGACAGGGGCACTCGGTCGTATCAATGGCGAGAGGCGATTATCCTCACCTGAGGGACCTTGGCGCTCAGACAGTTCGGGCAGACATCGCGGTTCATCCAGAATCGAGTCGTGCGCAGTCTGTTCAGTCGTTGAATTGGTCTCAGTATTTCGAGGGCGCTGATGCGGTTTTTCATGTTGCCGCCAAGGTTGACATGTGGGGAGTGTATGACGATTTCTTTCGGGCGAATGTAATTGGAACGCGCCATATTCTTGATGCCTGCCGGAGGCATGGGGTCCCGAAACTAATCTATACGAGTTCACCAAGTGTTGTGGCGGACGGAACGAATCTTTGCGGAGTCGACGAGTCGTATCCCATACCGAGATCCCATGCTGCATTTTACCCCGCCACGAAGGCCCAGGCGGAACAGGAGGTGTTGAGCGCCAATGGGCGCGGCATTTGGACGGTTGCACTGCGTCCGCATCTTATATTTGGCCCGGGAGATAACCATTTTGTTCCGGCTATTCTCGAAAGAGCGCGCGCCGGCCGGCTCGTTCAAGTCGGGGCAGGAACCAATAGGACCGATCTCACCTTCATCGAGGACTGCGTGAGTGCCCATCTGTGCGCTCTTCATGCTCTTGAAAGCAATCCGTCTTGTCGCGGAAAACCTTATTTTATTTCTCAGGGCGAACCAGTGCTGATGTGGGAATGGATTAACGAGGTCTTACGCCTTAACGGCGTTGCTGAGCTGAAGCGTCGAGTCCCGGGCTCTCTTGCCTCGATTCTTGCCGGTATTTTAGAGACAGCTTCTATATTACTTCCAGGGAGACGCGAGCCCTTATTTACGCGTTTTCTCATTGCTCAAATGACCACTGACCACTACTTTAATATTTCTGCTGCCGAGCGAGATCTGGCGTTTCGGCCGCGCTATTCGATGGCCGAAGCTATGCGTCTTACTTTTGGTAGTGAATCATTCAAATGCCCGCCTGCGGCTATGTCGCTGTTGCAAGCACGGTAAGGGGTTCGGTGCGAATGGAAAAGGCAACCCGCGTTACTAAACCGAACATTCGACGCACTCGTGTCAGGTATCCAATT
>CAZPBV010000351.1:2543-3435 GCA_964584675.1 uncultured Bdellovibrionales bacterium | reverse complement strand
CAATGCGGGGGGTAGAAGTAAAATATATGTCTCAAGTATTTCGATTAATGGCCAAGTACAGAGCAAGATAGTTGACGAGGACACTCCCTGCCTTAACCCCACCCCCTATGGTGGGTCAAAACTTTTCGGCGAATGGCTGCTAAGGGATTGCAGCAACAAGATTTCTTCTGTATCCCTGCGCCTCCCCGGTATTGTAGGGCCACATATGAAGCGAATTTGGCTTTCACAAATTTTTAGCCAGGCGCTGAGAAATGAGCCTATTCGAATATATAATCCCGACACGCTATTCAATAATGCTGTTCATGTTGATGACCTTGGGACGTTTGTTTGCCAGCTCTTGGGACAGCAATTCGACGGCGCTCAAGCTCTCACCCTAGGATCCGGCGGCGCACTTCCTGTGTGTGAAGTAGTCGACTATATCCTTCGCGGAGTTGGCAGTTCTTCCCAAGTTCATTCAGAACTTTCGAGCCGACAGTCATTCACTATTAGCTCTCAAGCCGCCGTCGAGCGCTTCGGCTACCAGCCGCGCGATCTTACTCAGGTGATACAAAAATACATCGACGATCTTTCGTTATAGAGAACTTAGCTCTGATTTTCGGTACATCGTCTACCTGCCCCGCATTTAGAAAGTTGTAGAGAAGCCCTAGTATGAGGCATGGATACGACAGTGTTACGGAAGCGGTTGGTGAAGAATGGGGCTGTAGCAGGAAGTGAATTTAAAGAGGTGAAGGTAGACTCGGTAACCGTGCCCGGCGACAAGATAGAGCTCATGTGGGACGACGGCAGGGCAATTCGATTAGTGTGGTGGGGCAACTTTTGGAAAGAGGTCAGGCCTAGCAGAGCCTAAATGGGCAAATTTGTTACATTTTAATTGTTGCAATTTATCCATTCC
>CAZPBV010000351.1:0-2533 GCA_964584675.1 uncultured Bdellovibrionales bacterium | reverse complement strand
TCAATGGATAATATTTATCCATGTACCCACGAAATATAGGGCACAAGCTACTTGCTGCGCTCAAAGACACTCCTGCAATCATCCTCTGTGGAGCCAGGCAGACAGGAAAGAGCACTCTCGCACAAAGCCTCGCCGGTCAGAAATGGAAAGCCGACTACGTTAGTTTCGATGACATTGAACCATACTCAGTAGCGAAAGAGGACCCCGCCGGATTCGTAAGTAGAGCAGACCTCCCCATCATAATTGACGAAGTACAGAGGGTTCCTGAGATATTTCTTCCAATCAAAAGAGCTATCGACCAAAACAGAAAATCGGGAAGCTTTTTTCTTACGGGATCAGCCAACGTTCTTTTTCTCCCGAAGTTAGCAGACTCTCTTGCCGGCCGAGTAGAAATTCACACTCTTTGGCCTCTCTCGCAGCAAGAGATTAACGATGTGAGCACTGACATAATAAGTATGTTGTTTGAAGGGACTGTACCGCGAAAAAATTCTCGACAATCGCGGAGAGAGCTTCTCCATATGCTCGTAAAAGGAGGATACCCAGAAGCGATCTCTAGAGAAGGGGTGAGAGCTGAAAAATGGCACGCAAGCTATTTAACCACCACTCTTCAAAGAGATGTAAGAGATTTAGCCGACATAGAAGGACTAACTAAGCTTCCAAAACTAGTTGCTTTGCTTGCCTCAAGAAGCGGCACTCTCCTAAATTTGAGCGATGTATCCAACGCAATCAAAATTCCATATGCGACACTCCATAGATACATGACCTTACTCGAAATGACGTATCTAATACTAAGCATTCCGCCTTGGACAACGAATATTGGTCTTAGGTTAGTCAAGAGTCCGAAGGTAATTATCAATGATACAGGGCTACTTTGCGGAATTTTAGGAATCGGAACCGAGCGTTTTGAAAAGGACCCAAATCTCTTAGGCGGAGTACTTGAAAGCTTCGTCGGGATGGAACTTACTAAGCTTTTGGAACAAAGCAAAACTCGCGCAACTCTCTATCATTTTCGATCTCACGATAGAAAAGAGATTGATTATGTGATCGAACGTACTGACGGTCAGCTTGTAGCTATTGAGGTAAAATCCAGCGGTACTTTGAGACCGGACGATTTTAACGTGATAAAGACGTTTTCTTCCAAAGTGGGAAAGAAGTTATCAGCCGGGTTGGTTCTATATACGGGAGATTCGGTAGTTCGGTTTGGAGACAATTTAATCGGTGCTCCCGTTAGCATTCTTTGGGCATAACTAGCCCGGACTTCTCACCAGCCGAAGTCCGAGCTAGGTATTATTGCTCAAAAAATGCCCATCCGAGTGCATTTTTTGAGTCGCTCCAAGCTAGCGACGCCGTCCCCATTGCAATTGGAATTTTGCTTTTCCAAACGCGTTCTGGGTGGGCTTACCGGGGTCGATGAAGCTGAGATCAACTCCGTTCTTGGTTGCCATTCGACAAGAGCCTTGCTACGGAACTCGGGACCATTGTCCAATCGTAAAGGGAGCGGCTTTCCATGGTAGACGATGTACGATATTCCAACCTATGTGGCGGCCTATTTCAGCTTCTCAACCATAGCCATCGCCTGCTCAATGGCATCATCGATATCGACATCGTAACGATAGCTCCCCGCGCGACCGAGCGAGAAAACTCCGTCTGGCATGAGATCAAAATACTTTTGCGCTCTGGCCTGTTCAGACTTAAGAGGCATTGGGTAGTACTTGCCAGAAAGAGACGGCACTTCCATCCCTATCAGTGTGGTAGGGGATGTATGGCGATAGAATTTCTTGTACTCGACCAGTCGCGTGAAGGCTTCGCCATTAGGATAATAGAGAAAGTATACATTCTCAGGAAAGCAGTGCTCAATAGGAAGGACGATTTTATGAAAATCGCGGCCGATGTAGGGCAACTCGCCATAGGCGTAATCAAAAATAATATCGGGGGAGATGGTGTTCACAATGACATCATAGCTGTGCCATTCTCCCTTAAAATACACGCGCTTTTTTGGAATATCGTAACGCTCAATGGTCGTTGAAAAAAGAATCTTCGCCGCCGCTGTCGATAAATCGAAGTAATCATTGTAGCCGTTGGGAGCATGCGGAAAAGCGGAAATGGCCGTATCCCAACAGGCGCGAGGACCGTCCTTGATGGTTACCCCCTTGGGAGACCATTTAAAAGTATCGAGCTCTTTACAGCTCTTCAGCTTCCACATTTTTTTGGTATAGGTGTTGACTATCTTGTCAAAAAGTATGGGGCCAACAGAGCCAACCCAAAACTCCTCGAGATTCTGAGCGTTTTCGACCCCACTACGGTTACGTAGCTGATCATAAATCGCCTCTTTGTCCGGCATGCGCGCGACATCATCCATATGTATTGGATAACTATAGAATGCGCCATCACGCTCGACGTATGTTAAGAACTCGTGTTCCTGACAACGACGTAACGGACAATACTCATGAAGATACTGGTACACTTTCTCATTTTGTGTCAGAAAGTGGCGCGGCCCAAAAGTATAGGTATGTCCACCCCAATAATTTGTCCG
>CAZPBV010000350.1:0-3454 GCA_964584675.1 uncultured Bdellovibrionales bacterium | reverse complement strand
AGCTCCAAAAAAATCCCGGTACCGTATCGATCCACCGAGGTAGGGAACTTCTGCACTGGGTTCAAAGAATGACTCTTCATCAGAAGGCGAGGCAAAGAACTCGCTCTCATCGGGAGTTCCTATAATCGCAGCCTCATTATAACGCAAATTGAACTCATAAACTCCTCGGCCATTGGCGGATCGATGAGCATCCTCTATCCACCGAATCGATCCGGTAATGAGGTCAGTAGTGGGAGTCCCCTGAAGTGAGTACTGCATCGAGATCCCATTGGTTAGCCAGTTGCCGGTTTCATAATCATAATCAAGATTTCCATTTACCCTAACCTCAGGATAGGCTGAAAAAGGACCGGCGGCGAGTATAACCCCATGAAACGCTAGAGGGTCGGTGCGCTTTGTCTTAATAGATATCCTTTTTCCAGTTATCCAACGAGTATATTCGCTCCAACCGCCATGATCTTCGCCGTCCAGCTTTTTACCTAGAATGACGCCCCCAAAGTCTCCTCCGGAAGCCACTGAAAGGAGAGGTGTAATACGCAAAGGCTGACTCAGGCCGGAAGTGCCACCCAGTTGATAACGACCGGACGCATCCGTGACATAGCTTCCCGACCAGGAGGCAGCAGTCTTGTCTCCGAGTTCTCTTGGCGTACCTATGCGTAGGTCATAGGTCACCTCAAGGGGCTGTTTTTCAGTCTTAAAGAAGCCAAGAACTCTTGGCTTGCGTTGAATGTCGCCTCTCACGACAAGGGCGTTTGCAAGGTTAAGATTTACGCTATAGCGATCATAAGAGTTCGCGCCCTCACAGGATTGACAGTACCGAGAGCCAAAGTCAATTTCCATAGAACCGGTAACTGAACTTGTCTCCGTCAAATTGACAGCTGAAGGGGATGCCGCGACCGGGGGGCTTGTGCTTTCGGTAGTCGGAGACTCGGGGGTAGTCGGTGGGGGAGTAGGAGAAGAAGCAGCCTCGGGTTCGGGCGGCGTAGGGGCCGGCAAACTTTTCGCTGCAGCAACAGTGGGGGACGGTATTTGAATGGGGGTTGCAGTTGCAGCCGGATTGCTATCCGGGATTGTCGGTGGTGTAGGCGAATTAACCGTCCGGCTTATTACGCTGACTTTTGATGACTGCTCCGAGTTCTTAGGACGGTCGCTCGGATGTGGGTTTGGCAAGGGTAAAATGGCCCTTGTGGTTGTTCTCTGAACGACCGGTAACCTTGAAGCTTCCGAAGTTGTCGGGGTGGAACGAGAGCACGCTGCCATCAAACAAAAGACAGCGGAGAAGCACATGCTGAGATAGCTTCCCCGCCGTCTTTGGTAAGAAATGCAGGCTAGCATTCCGATGATTGTTGCTACTCGTCGTTCATTGGCCCGACAACAACTGTCAACAGCTTGAACAGATTGACCGCCTGTTGCTTGGTCAGCTTATTGGCATGCAAGTTATAGATGACTTTACTAGCGTAAACAGTAGGTTCCTCGTCCGCGCCCTCCTGTCCAAGGGTATCTTCGAAGGCAATAGTACCGGTCATGCTTGGGATAGAGTTGTCCACCTCGAAAAACGCATCTTCGCTCTGAGAACTCTCGCCTGAAAATGCAGCGCTTTCATCAGTAGCAGGTTTATTCTTTTCCTCATTAAACCGTAAATTAAACTCATATTGGCCTTTTCCATTTGTTTCGCGGTTGGGATCTTCAACCCACTTAATAGATCCCGTCACCACATCCTCCATCTCTTTCCCGTTGAGAGTATATTTGAACTTAATTCCATTGGTGTACCAATTGCCGGTATCGTAATCATAGTCCAAGTTTCCATTTACAACGGAGCGGGGATATATGAGCGCTGGGCCTTCACCCAGGGTAAGATTACTAAAACGGAGGGGATCTGATTTCTTAACTTGAACAGTTATCTTTTTCCCCTTCACAACACGGGTGTATTCTGAGATCTTCGATTCAATCAGACCTTTTGTTTCATCGCTCTTTCCATAGATCTTACCTCCAAAAGGCCCAACAAACGCTTGAGCCTTGCCTACCGCATCGATAGCCATACGTAGTTGGCTAACACTGGGGTCGCTGGATCCAAAGTCATAGACACCTTTACTGTCAATGGAAACTTGACCGACCCATTTTCCTACGTTCTTTTTCTGTTCCAAATCTTTTGGGTTTCTTACCGCTAAGTTTATGTCGAAAAGAAGCTGGGCCTTTTGAATCTCCCTTCCTAAAACACTACTTACCAGATGAGGAAGGCGGGTAATGGTACCGGCATACTCAGTTGTTTTGGCGACATTGAGATTAACAGTGTAAACGTCCTTGCTGCCTTCGGCTGGCGATCCTTCAGCTAGTTTGCCGCTGGTATCGAGATTACGGCGAGTCCCGAAATCAATATTCATGGACCCCGAAATGAAGCCGTTCTCTGAAATAGTCTCGGTACTCTGAGCAAGCACTATGGCTGGTGTGACGGGGGTCAGAGCTGTCAAGAATAGGAATAACACCGGTACAGAGGTCCTCAGTGAATTAGTAAGGGGCGCGCACATATGCTTTTCTCCAGGGGATTTTGTTAGCCACACGACAAGGCCGGTATACTGCATCCTTATTGGACTCGCAATCAATCTTTTGTGCTTGCCGGCCTTAGTGCACCTGGGCGAAAATTGAGGTCTAGTAGGCCGGTTTTGGAATGCAGTCGGTCCTCTTACGTATTCGTGACCAAAGGATCTTTCTCTATGAGTGATACAGGTGCACAGCCTCCGCCAAATTCGACACAGGCATCATCAAGCCCGCAAGCAATTATTCAGCCGGGACGTAAGCCCTCTGTTTGGGATATCTACTTTCCACGAGCTGTCGATGGTCATCAGGACGTAATTTACGTAGCGTCATTTCCTCAAATCGTATTCTTTTGGCCGACTCTCTTTGCCCTCTTCATGTGTGCGTTCTTTCAAGGCGTTATTGGAATCGCTCCGTCTCTATTGGGATGGTTAACCGTTCTTGTATTTTCTTTTAACATTCTCGTTCTGGTCCAAGATTTTGATCAAAAGAAGTTTCTTATTCTGATATTAGGAGTGATTGCACTCTTCCTGGGTGTTTGGATTCTTAACTTATATGGTTTTTCATTTCTTAAGTCGTTTGCGTCCTGGGTGCTCAGTTTTCAGCCAACCATGAGCACTGACACCTACCTTCTCCAGGGGATTCTGCTTCTTGGCCTCTACCTATGGGGATTGGCGACCCCCCTATTTGATTACTGGCGCTTGGAGCAAAATGAATTTATCCACTACACCCAGCCTATCGGCAAGGATATGAGCATCGCCCGCCTCGGCTGCACCGTGTACAAGGATATTCCCGATATTTTTGAAACTTTGCTCACTTTTGGCGGGGGGAATTTAGTTATTCGCCGCGATAACCAAAATATTGCCGTTATTCAAAATGTTCCCTTTCTGGGGCGGCGCATGGATGCAATTGAGCACATGCTTTC
>CAZPBV010000349.1:0-3454 GCA_964584675.1 uncultured Bdellovibrionales bacterium | reverse complement strand
GGGAGCAAATTCAAAATGTCCAGTAGCGAAAGTCGAGCAGAACTTGCGAGGAGCGGGGTGCTGTTATGCCTGGTGGGGCCGGCGGGAAGCGGAAAGACTACCTTTTGTGAGAGACTGCTTCGCTGTGAGGAAGGGCGAGTCGCGCTCTCGATTTCCGTGACTTCGAGGGCTCGCCGTCCGAGCGAGGTAGACGGAAAGTCGTATCACTTCGTATCGCGCTCGGACTTTGAAAGGGACATCGCGCAAGGAAGATTTTTTGAGTGGGAAGAGGTTCATGGAAATTTATACGGCACGCCGCGGGATACGATCGATAATTCGATGAACGGTTCGGTAGACACGCTCTTCGATGTTGATATTAGAGGGGCCATCAACCTTAAGCGAAAGCTTGCTGCTCATGCCGTCATTGTTTTCCTGTTGCCCCCGAGCTTCGAGGTCCTAAAAAGCCGGCTCGTCGGACGAGGAGCGATGCCGGCCGAGGAATTGGAGAAGAGACTGCGCACCGCTCGCAGCGAGTATGAGACCCTACAAGGCGAAGCGCGAGACTTGGTGGATTATGTCGTAATTAATGATGACCTTGAAAGCATGTTTCTGAAGGTACGTTCTATTCTTTCGGCCGAAAGATCGCGGGCGTCGCGAATATTACATGATAGTCTGAATAGGTTTTGTGTCATTGGAGAAGTGTCGTGAGAAGGCGGGGGATTTGTTTCATGGCGTCCGTTCTCGTCATGCTGTGGTGCTCGGGATGCGCAACCATTCGCAAAGATTCGTTCGTTCCTCAAGAGAGGCGCCTGAGCGTTCTGAGGGCCGTGGCACCTCCCTTCGAGGAAATTAAGTTGAGCATTTCACGACATGACTTTTTGGTCCGCCTTGAAGATGCTCACCAAACAAGCCGGGCGCGATTGGTTGAAATATTTGCCTCCGCCGGGGGCGGGCGTCTTCCTTGGCCTGAGTACCGGCTATTTGATGTGGGCAACGAGAGCGTCTACTCGCTTCTCGGACTGCGCAATGCAGATACCATTGTTGCGGTCGATGATATGATACTGGCGAATCCAGATGTATTTAAGCGAGTCATTCCATTACTCAGCCGTTCAGATGCCGCGACCATCGAAATTCGGCGTGGAGAAACGGCAAAGTTGCTGCAGTACCATTTTGTTGACTGAGGTATTCTCGAGCAAGTGATATTCTTGGGTAAGTTTTCTTCGAACCCCCGAGGGATATGCCTCAACGCCCCCCACTCAAGGGCCCCATGATCGCCGCGACTATGCAGGAGCCTGCCGGGGAAACTCCACTAAATCGGAAGACGGGTTCAAGGATTCGTGGTTGACCTCCGCGGCAACCAGCTGTTCTAAGGACCGAGATTCCAAATATTGATTCACCGTCGTGCGCAAACTCTGCCATACCTGCTTGAGGCTGCAATTATAATCTGCGCTGCATCGATGCGGATGCCGAGCATTGGGCCGCACCGGATCGACTTCGCATATCACTTCGAAGGTATGCCCCTCCGCCGCATCGAGTATTTCCTTGAGGTTGATAGAGGCTGCGGAGCGGGCCAGGGAGAATCCTCCATGAGGGCCGCGTACGCTCTTAATCACCCCGCCTTTGCGCAGCCGATGCAAAATCTGCTGGGTATACTGTAAAGGAATTGACTGCGCCTCTGCGATTTCCGCCGCGCCAATTGCCTTCGCAGTGCCCTCGGTTTGTGACCGGCGGGCCAAGTACATACAGCACAGGATTCCAAATTCGCCCCAACGTGTTACGCGCATATTGTTACCATAGTCAAAACTTCAAGGTGCGTCTACAAGCCAGGGGGCATCGGTTACATATTTTGACCAACTTACCCAAGATAATGCCGCACCAGAATATATGTCCACGGAATGACGGCAGCGAAAAGGTAGAGCGCTGTAACTGCCTTTAGCGCGCGGGGCACCCAAAGAACATGGCGTGCGCACTGAACGAGGACATATACCACCAGAATTGCGAGAGATTTCGCCAGAATAAGGGTTGGAACGGCCCCCATGAGTTCCATACCGGCCTTAAGGAACACATTTGCTTCCGCCTGGTGGCCATAATGCCCCACGCCTACTGCTGTCATTATCCCATCCAGTAACTGAAGTATGACCAGGGACCAAGCCCAAAAGAGCAGGGCATGTGAGGACGAGCGTAAGGGCCTGTTTGTCTTGGCACGGGATTCACATTTACCGCCTGCCACCACCTCGAAGCGTGGGTGCTCTGCTGTTGGAAAAAGTACTGCCGGTTCCCCCATAGCGCCTGAATTCCTCTGTATACCGCAGGACATTGAAAGTGTACGCGCTTCCCCTGAGCGGCTACTACTGGACGCGAAAACACATAGGCACGTTTACTGGCGTCAAGTATACACTCCCTCTGTATAGCTATTCCTGTGTTTCAAGCAAAGCGCTTCCGATTATATGGTAACTAGCCAGCTTTATTGAGCTTTACTGCTATCATGGCGCAGCCCTCAGTATGCGGTATGAATCCCATTTCAAGACTATCTCATCATTCTAAGAGATGTGGGCGTTATCGCCGGTTAGAGTTGTTGTCTGGCGCGTCCAAAAGTTTGGTTAAGAGGGGGTTCTTATGGATACATTGCAGCGTCTCATGGATATTTCAAGCCGACTCGAACAGCTGGAGGTGTCGGCTGAGTTCATTACGCGGGAGACGGTGCATAGCGACAATCCGGTTTCTCAGACCGGGACACTGATAACTGTCTTGGCTGATGACATTAGAGAGCGAATTTATGCCCTCGTGAGTGACCTAGAACGGGTTCAGGAGCACGAAACTTTTCATTAACGGCCTACGTCAAGAGCGGGCAAACGCCTGCCGTGAAATATCGCGGGCTACTTCGTCATCCCATGTTAAAAGCGCTTCTTGAGCCCGCTCGAGAAGACCTATTTCCTCGCTTGATTCGCGTAGCACCTTAATTTTTTCTCTCTGTCCGCCGGCATCTTCTAGTGAGATAACTTGACGCTGGTTGAGCGACTCCAGCGCCGTAATGAGCGCGCTGCGAGTGGCAGCTTCAGTTCGGCGGTATGCTCCAAGATATGCAGCCGAACGAAACTCGCTCTGCACACTCTCAAGAAACATTTTGTAGGAGTACACGCGCAGATGCTGTTTATCAGTCTCCTCTTCCTCAATGGTATGGCGTTGCGAAAGCAAAAACCTATGAACCCAAAGCATGGTTTCGAAGGGTGCCGCAAGAATCGAAGGAAGGAAAATGCCCGGCTCCGTCGAGCAAAACACCTTACCGCCTCGTGAATCCCTTAAAAGCCCCTCAGAGAGCAACTGATTCTGCAGATCGTTTAGCTGGGTCTGAAATAACTCAAAAGGAGGAAGAACATAATCGTACTCAAGGATAGAATGAATGCCGCGTGCTGCCTCAAGACGAATCTCCCGATCGAGAAGCTGTAGGAGTGCCAAAACACCAAACGGGAGAAAA
>CAZPBV010000348.1:0-3472 GCA_964584675.1 uncultured Bdellovibrionales bacterium | reverse complement strand
AGCCACTAGTTTAGATGGGTCGTCCCAGCCAAAGTACTCGAAATCTTGGAAAACCCATGCTTCCTGAGCCGTTAAAATAGCATTGTGGAATCCAAAGTCAGACGGACTCAAGGTTCTTTGATCCCGAGTAATTTCAGCATCATACGGAACAGATTGGAACTTCTGCCCGCGACTATAGGTCTTCACTTGTCCGATATACGGCTCTAACTCTTCCGAAAGAAAGCCCCCTAATTCGTCCTGCAACGGATTTTCCCTAGCCTGCGAGAGTACCCTCGCTCTTGATTCGACTACCTCCCAGAGCGCTCTAATTGAAAAACGAGCCTCTGAAGCAGGCGGCAATGTATCAGCTTCCGGCAATGTACTTATAGTTTTAAGAACTCGAGCAAAAGAGAATACCTGATCCAAATCTGATAAACGCGGGGTAGCGGGTTTAGGAATTCCTTCCACATAGGCATAAACGGCAAAGTGATGGTCCCAATCAACTATCTGTGGCTCGGGAATTGCTCGAACCCCCTGTTTCCATAGAAAACTCAGCGCATCATATTCGGCCTTGAGGCGATTGCGCGTATCAGAGGCATGGTGAAAATACAGCTTGAGCACGCGGGCGCTGCTATCTGTCAAATGGAGCTTATAAACTCGATTATTTCCGCCTCCTGACAGCGGCTCGACATTGGCAATACCTTGGCCTATGGCCTGCTCTAGCGACTCCTTACTAATATTCCAAATAGCTTGCACTTCAGGCGGAAGCATCACAAAATCCTTATGTCTCTTTGCTGTGTACATTCTATCTACTATCATGAACTTGCTACTTTGGACGATTGAATGATTTTGGTAACCGTGCAGCCTTTTCCCGGATACTGCGTTGCTAACTTTTTGAAAGACCTCGGCTTACTGTTAGTAATACCTCGCCCTTTCAAAAAGTTAGCGTCTTGTCTCCGGAAAAACTCTGCACGGTCATTGATAGTTGTATCCGTCCACGCCAGAGGCGTGAACGGATACTGATTTTGTTTTAACTATACGAAGGCTTGCTATGGGAAAATTGCTTAATGTCGTCACTCCTTTACATCGAAAGACAAAGCGGGATTACATCGCCCGCATGGTAGATGACAAGGTTCACTGCATGCTCAAAGCCAAGGAGTACGAGTCTGACTACTGGGATGGCGACCGCCGTTATGGGTACGGGGGGTACAAATACGACGGCCGCTGGAAAGTCGTAGCTGAAGGTCTCATCAACACTTATAAGTTACCGCCTAACGCGAAAATCCTTGATGTCGGATGCGGCAAAGCGCATTTGCTGTTTGAATTTAGCAAACTACTGCCGGACGCGGAGATTACCGGGTTTGACATATCTAAACATGGGCTTGCTGATGCGCCAGAGTCGGTACGTGACAGGCTCTTTAACTATCGCGCTCAGGATGCCTATCCATTTGGCGACAAGTATTTTGATCTGGTTGTTTCGCTGGGATGTTTTCACAATTTGAGGGTATTTGAGCTGCAGACCGCTCTGGCAGAGGTGGAGCGTGTCGGCAAGAACAAGTATATCATGATGGAGAGCTACCGTAACGAGCAAGAACTCTTCAATCTTGAATGTTGGGCTCTGACATGCGAATCATTCTTTGATACCGCCGAGTGGATTTGGTTGTTTAACCACTTTGGATATACCGGAGACTACGAATTCATATACATGGAGTAGGGGAAACCTGAGATGAAAGCTGCCATTCTTGCGGAATCAAACGCCCCACTTGTTGTCGCCGATATTGAGCTTCCACCGCTTGGTGTTGGCCAGGTGCTGGTAAAAGTTCACAAGAGCGGTATTTGCGGTGCTCAGCTCAATGAGATCGCCGCTATTAAGGGGGTTGATAAATTTCTCCCCCACCTTCTCGGTCACGAGGGCGGGGGCGAGGTTTTGGAAATTGGCCCCGGTGTCACCCAAGTCAAGCCCGGTGACCACGTCGTGATGCACTGGCGCAAAGGAGCCGGGATTCATTCTCAAACCCCAAAATACAAATGGAACGGCAAAATAGTAAATGGCGGCTGGGTCACCACCTTCAATGAATTGAGTATTGCATCCGAAAATCGTCTCACGCCAATCCCCCAGGGAACCGACCTAGAGGTGGCGGCATTGATGGGGTGTGCCGTTACTACCGCCCTCGGCATTATTGAAAATTTAGCCAAAATGCGATTTGGAGAATCGATAGCGGTTTTCGGATGTGGCGGGGTCGGGCTCCACGTTATCCAGGGAGCAGCGCTCGTTTCGGCGAGCCCCATCATTGCCATTGATCTTTACGATAACAAACTCAACCTCGCTCGTGAATTTGGCGCTACTCACTGCATCAATTCATCACGCCAAGATATCGCCGATGAAATAAAAAAAATCGCGGGTAGCAAGGGGGTTGATGTGGCGGTGGAAAACACCGGCAATGTTAAAGTTATAGAAACGGCGTACAACATCACGGCGTCACAAGGACGCACCATACTGGTAGGAGTCCCGCGGCATGACGAAGACATCACCATTCATTCTTTGCCGCTCCATTTTGGCAGGGTTCTGACTGGCTGCGAAGGCGGCAATTGCTATCCCACAACGGATATTCCTCGTTACTTGAAATTATATGAGGCAGGAAAGCTCAGGTTGGATCGCGTCATTACTCACCGTTTTCCGTTGGAAGATATCAACACCGCCCTCGACAAAATTCGTTCAGGCGAAGTGGGACGTTGCATGATTGCAATGTGAAAAAGTATTCCAGCCGCAGAGGAAAGTGTTGTCAAATAACACCTATCGGTAGGATGACCCTCTTGGGCTTAATAGTTGCAAGCTTAGAAATTATTTCACGAGCATGATTTAGTCCGGTCACCAAGATGGAGGCCTCCTCAATCGGGCAAGCAATGGCGTCCCATCCAATTATAGGGGCCGGAAGATTAAGATAAAATTTGCCGTGCTTCACGGGATCATCGTCAATTATTCCCTTCAGCTGAGAGCCATCAAGACCCAAGTGATACAAAAGGGTGGCTAGGCTTAAAGGCGCCCCATACCCATACACCGACTGAGGACATTCGCTAATCACCTGCCGGGTGATCCCCATGTCATGAGCAAATCGGCCAAATCGCTCAGAGACCACAAGCGGATCGGTGAGAGCGGCTTCGTGCGAGGAAAGTACTTCAGCCTCAGAAGACTCCGGGGACGAAGAGGAAAATGCAACCAAGAGCGAGCCCCAAAAGGGGCGATTTACACGGTGAGTAATAACATGCCCTCCAAGGCGACGAACGAGGGCATCAAAGGAACGTCGAGAAAAATAGTGCAAGTGATGATGAAATATCAAATCAAACCGACAATCTTCAATCATGGTTTCAAAACCGGGGAACTGAAAAACAAACATGTCCTGCGGAGATGAAATTTAAAAGAGCTTTTCAAGCAGCAAACCCGGATGTTCTATATGCTCTAACTTGTGGCTACTTACGAAAAGAGAACTACCTT
>CAZPBV010000347.1:0-3476 GCA_964584675.1 uncultured Bdellovibrionales bacterium | reverse complement strand
CTTCTGAGGACTAGCTTTCCGCAGCCTATTGAGCTCATTAACGAGCACATGTTGAAAAAAAAGCGTTGGGAAGGGCAGCTTATTCATCGTAGACGGGATGGGTCATCGGTTAGTGTTAGGAGTTGTTGGAAGCTCGTTCCTGATATGGGAGCTGATATACCGGTGGTCTTTGAAGTTAACTGGCCCGAGTCAACCGATGATTCTTCTGAAAGATCTTCAAAATCCAGGTTTTCTCGAGGGGCCCTTTGTGGGGCAATGATATCTTCTCAAACGGAATCTCTGAGCCTTCTTGAGCCTTTCTTAGCGGCGATGGGGTGAGATAGCTACACCTAGGGAACTGCTTCAAAACCGCCATCCTTGGCGGTTTTTCAGTCGCTCCAAATTCGATTCGCGCGTGAAGCGGCGCGAATCTGGTGGCATCAGACGCTACGCCAGCTCGCGTCTGTCATATTACGTTCCAACAACGGGCAACGCCCGTTATGGAACGTCTACGCGGAGTTACGCTACACTCCACTCCGCGCACACGCCATCCGGGCGGGTACGGGAATTGGGTCAAAGGGTTTTGACGCAATTCCCTAGATTTATTTCCAATGGCTACAAGGCCGCTTCACAATAAGTTCGGTTGATGGCCAGCATTGTGCTATGGTGAAAACACAGGTTTTTTCTGTTTTTGCTTCACTATGCCCCACCAGTTTAGAAACGGTTTGCCTTCTCAATACTGTTTGCGTCAGGCGACACCGTTCTCAAGTGCCGCGTTTCACGGTAGTGTAACATCTCCCTTCCCCTCTTCAGATCTTTCTTGTTCGTTATGCTCCCCATGGGGGGAGGACCTCAGGCATGCCTTACGCGAATTTGGGTTTGTTGGGGCATTGGAGACTCTTCAAGATGGTTTCCACTATTGCGGCCGTTGGCCTAGTCGACCATCTCAGTTTTTGTTGAGTGTGCGCGCTGAGAAAGTAAGCAACGGGGGGCAATCTTCTGTTGAGATATGCCATCTAGCGTCGGGCAATGTTCTTAAAACTGCGCTTGGCGTGTTGGAAGCCGGAACGCCTGTTCAAGCGGGGTTGGTCTTGGCTCTTATGCGAATCACGCAGGGTCGGCTAGTCGACGCAGCTACTTTGCTTGGTGATAGCCTGACAGAGCCCCTCCATGTGCGCCCAAGCGATTTATTGGAGATCTCAATTGAAGAACGGGGAGTAAAAGTTCGGCAGCGAGAAAATAATGTAATTCGGTTGTCGCCGGTTGACTCGCTTCAGGGAGTTCGTTGCATTCGTATCTCGGTAGGTCCAAGTGATGTAATTGGCGCCGCACTGGATATGAAGATAGTGCCGTTACGGGGAATAATACTTGAAGGAATTCATGGACAGTACGCTTGCCCAAGTGGCGGTGAGATGTATGATAAGAAGCAGTCTCTTGCTGTTGTGCGAGGGTGGTTACGTGAGAGATCCACTCAAGTATATAGTGCTTGGCCCCAAAGGCCCTTTTCTTTGGGAATGTTGGGAAATAGAGTTCTGGGAACCCTGGAACAGGTGTTAAGCCGGTGGTCGGAAGAGCGTCTGAAATGGTAGGCTGGTCGGCCGCAATTCCGTAAGAATCATGCCAATTAATCAACCGCTGTTCTCAAATCATGAGATCCTCCGAGCAAGCAAAAAAATGTAATCTCTTTAGTAACTTTTGACATCAATAAGGTAGGCGGATATAAAGACCGGAGATGTGCGTTGGGATTTTTGGTTCGCATTAGGTTGGGTTAAATCGCAAGTCGTCACTGCTATTATGGGGAGTGGTTTGTGAACAAGTCTGAATTAATAGAAAAGTTGGCTGAAAAAACAGGTCTGAATGTCATCCAGTCCGAGGAAGTGGTTAACCTCATTTACAAGAAAATGAAAGACACCATGGTGAATGGCGGAAGGATTGAAATAAGGGGTTTTGGTAGCTTTGTTGTCAAGGAATATCAGTCCTACCAAGGTAGGAACCCTAAAACAGGGGATAAGATTTCGGTGCCGCCGAAGAAGCTACCGTTTTTCAAAGTTGGTAAAGAGCTCAAGGAGCGAATTGACACATGCTCCGACGATGAGAATGGCGGGAATCGAGTATCGGCGTAGTTGCATTCACGAACCCATTTCCGGCTATTGTAACTTGAATCGGGGAGGGGTAGCTTAGGGCGTTGTTTTCGTTTTGATTTTTTTTTTGCGATCGAGAGAAGAAAGATGTCGATTGATTTTTTGTTCGATTTGGAGCGGAGTATTGAGGGTGGGAAGGAAGTTTTTGCGTGTCCTGGCATAGCTCGCAACTCATGGGTGTTTGCTAAGAGTGTCGACGAGTTGAAACGCCAAGCTCAGAGAGCTGCGGACAACCGCAAAATGCCTGTTAACATCGTCCGAGTCATTAGTAAGAACGAGGCTGTGGCCGGGGATCTCTTCTTGGTGCCAACGGCGATCGGGGAGCCAGGTCCGCGTGGTGAGCCTAATATTCAATGGACGACTGTTGAAACAAAGGAAGCGGCAGACATGATGAAAGATGTGCGCCGTGGGCCCTCGCCGTTTTTCGGTATGCAGTCAGAGGAGACCGTTAACCCTACCGGCGGCGTGACCGTTTAGTCTTGTCTTCTTGCGGGTACGTGCAGGATGCAATCGAATTCCTCAAGCAGTAGATCAGATTCGGAACAGGCGCCGAACTTTCGGAAAGTGGTGGTTGCTTCATTGAAGCAGGCGAGATATGCCGACAAAAGACGTCCCTTGTCTTGGGATCAGCGTCGAGATGGAATCGATGTCATTACTTCTCAGGCCGGTGAAGATATTCGTTTGTGGAGTGATGCTGGCCAGTCTCCGCCTCAGGCAGGGTGGGTTATACTGCTAACTTCTGAAGGTGAACGCGCTGATAAGGCGCACGATGGCTATCGCTGGACTCTCTACGGTTTGCCGGCTGGCGCTGAGACCCTTAAAGATTAGCGCCCTAGGTCATCCAGATTGAACTTGTTTTCATTCTCCGGTCCGAAGAAAATTTGTACCACCGGCTGTTCGGAGAACAGAGATACTGAATTCTCGGAAAGAAAACGGTAATATTCTTTGGAAAGAGAAATATCCGCAACGTAATGTCTTCCGACATATTCATTGCCTCTTGCGAGGCCCTCAAAAGGAATTCCGAGAGAAAGGGTGGATGAGGCATAGAGCGGCTCACCGAGCTGGTCGCCAGTGTCCACATCTACTCCCAGTGGAGATTCGATACAATGTACGGGGATATGAGACTCATTAAGCGCATTAATAAGGTCGCGTAGGGATTCGTCATGTCGGCGCTCCCTGTTGAAGAGCCCGCACACAATATTGTGGCAGGATTCAAGCAGGACGCCGAATTCTTCACTCGAAATAGCTGTAAAGGATTCCACCGGAATGTTGAGCGCTTTGAGGGCGCTTGCTTGCCAGGAGAATTGTTCGCTCACCTCGCTGCCGCTCAGGCGCGTCAGAACAGCAGTGTCGCAA